>JAZNFU010000065.1:0-1936 GCA_045576135.1 Eubacteriales bacterium | reverse complement strand
TTTCTGCTTTCCAACGAGTACGTCGGACGGCGCGCGAAGCTTATGGTGGGAAATTTCGAAAGGCTCGGTCTTGACCGCGCTATGATAACCTCGCTTGACACGGCGGAGCTTCAAAAGCATTTTTGCGAGTGCTTCGACCTTTGTATTGCCGACGTGCCCTGCTCGGGCGAGGGAATGTTCAGAAAGAGCTGTGACGCACTCGCTATGTGGAGCGAGGCGGCGGTTTTACAATGCGCCGAGCGCGCGCGTGAGATTTTGGAAAACGCAGCACCGCTCGTGAGGTGCGGCGGTTATCTTCTGTATTCGACCTGCACCTACTCGCTCGAGGAAAACGAAATGACGGTTGACGCGTTTCTTTCCGAGCACCCCGAATTCAAGCTCACAAGCGTCAAGCGCGAGCTTGCCGTGGCAACAGCCGACGGCTATACCTTTGAGGGTGCGAAAAGTTCCGAGCTTCACCTGTGCCGCAGGTTTTATCCGCACAGGTCGGCGGGCGAGGGACAGTTCGTGGCGCTTATGCAAAAGACCGAAAAAGTGCATAATAAGCCTACTATACTTTACAAAAACAATCTAAAGCCGTTATCGCGCGAGGAAAAGCTTGCCGTGGAAGGCTTCGTACGCGACACGCTTTCGGATACGGATATCAAGGTTATGAAGCACGCGGACAAGCTCGTTTTATGCGACCTGCCCTGCCCCCCGATGCCCTACGGCGTTTTACTCTTTGGCGTGCTTTTGGGCGAGCTTCGGAGCGGCGGTATTACCCCCTCGCACCATTTCTACTCGGCGATGGGACACCGCTTTAAAAGACGGCTTGAGCTTTCGGGCGACCAAAAAACGCTTGATGCGTACCTGCGCGGCGAGCAAATTCCGGCACCCGACGGCTTCGGCACGGGCTTTTGCGTTATAACCTACCTTGGCGCCGTTATCGGCGGCGGCAAGTGCATCGGCGGCGTTATCAACAACCACTACCCCAAGGGGTTGAGGAATAAAAAATAGCTTTCAAAAAGCTATCGCGCGGGCGGTGCTGTAAACTGAAATTTCACCGACTCGGTCGGCGGGAAAATAAAAAATAATTTTTTAGGAGATAGAAAAATGGAAAAAATTCTTGCAACGGTTGCAGGGTCGGCTATCACCGATTCCGAGGTAACCGCATTTCTTCAGGGGCTTGGCAAAAGAGGTGCCACCTACGACAATCCCGAGGGAAGAAAGATAGTGCTTCAGCAGCTTATCAGCAACAAGCTTTTGCTTCTTGACGCAAAGAAAAATCTTCTTGAGGCTGACCCCGAATTCCGCGCGGAGCTTGCGAAGCTCAAGGACTCGCTTCTGGTTAGCTTTGCTACCGAAAAGGTAACGCGCGACGTTCGCATCACGGCGAAGGAGGTCGAGGACTACTACAACGAAAACTCCGAGCAGTTCGTCGAGGGTGAAAAGGTAAATGCAAGCCACATTCTCGTCGCAGACGAGGAAACGGCTCTTAAAATTCTCGCCGATGTCAAGTCGGGCGCTATATCCTTTGAGGATGCGGCTCGCGAAAATTCAAGCTGTCCGTCCAAGGAAAACGGCGGCTCGCTCGGCGATTTTGAACGCGGACAGATGGTGCCCGAATTCGACAGCGCGGTATTCACAATGCAGGTCGGCGAAATCACCGAAACGCCGGTCAAGACGCAGTTCGGCTACCACCTTATCAAGCTCAACTCCAAATCCGAGGCAAAAACCGCGCCCCTTTCGGAAATCAAGGACCGTCTTGAAGCGGTGCTTCTTGAGCAGAAGCGCGCGAAGGCGTATGAGAGCAAGATTAATCAGTTGAAGATTTTGTATCCTGTAGACCTCGCACTCTGATTCCGGGATGTCAGATTTGGCAAGACCGAAAAAGACCGAGTGAATATTTAATAATAGCACCTCTTTTGTAACAAACGCAAAAGGGGTGCTTAAGTTT
>JAZNFU010000064.1:0-1938 GCA_045576135.1 Eubacteriales bacterium | reverse complement strand
TTTTCGGTATTCCTTATAATTCTTATCGCCGCATCGATATCCTTGAAAATCATTGCAAGACCTGCGAGCAGGTGAAGCTTTTCTTCCTTTTTGCCAAGCTCGAAATTGAGCTCTCGCGTTACGCATTTTTCTCTGAATTTTATCCATTCCGAGAGAATTTCACGAACGCCGAGCTGCATTGGCGTGCCGTCTACGAGAATATTGAAGTTACAGTCGAAATTATTTTCAAGCTCGGTTGCCGCAAACAGCTTCTGCATTACATGCTCGGGGTTAGCATCCTTTTTCAAATCGAACGTAAGCTTAAAGCCGTTGAGGTCTATCGCGTCACGCACGTCCGAAACCTCGCGAAGCTTGCCCGATTTTATCATATCGGTAGCCTTTTTCATAATCGATTCTATCGAGGACGAATAAGGAATTTCGAGTATATCTATGCAATTCTCTTTCTTTACGTATTCGTATTTTGCGCGCATTTTAAAGCTGCCGACACCGGTTTCATAAATCTTACGCATACGCTCTCTGTCGTAGATAATTTCGGCACCACCGGGAAAATCGGGAGCCTTTACGATATCGAGCATTCGGTCTACCGTCGTTTTCGGATTTTTTAAAAGCGCAATAGTACCGTCGCATATTTCCGCGAGGTTGAACGAGCAAATGGAGCACGCCATACCAACCGCTATTCCAAGGTTGGGGGATACCAAAATATTCGGGAAGGTGGTAGGAAGCAGGGTCGGCTCCTCCATCGTATTGTCATAGTTAGGAACGAAATCAACCGCATCCTTATCTATTCCGGAAAACAGCTCGTGGCAAAACGGGTCAAGCTTTGCCTCGGTATATCTCGCCGCAGCATACGCCATATCGCGAGAATACTGCTTACCGAACGAGCCCTTTGAATCTATAAAGGGATGTAGCAGCGACTCGTTTCCACGCGTAAGGCGCACCATCGTTTCGTAAATAGAGGCGTCACCGTGCGGATTAAGACGCATCGTCTGTCCGACGATATTCGCACTCTTCGTCTTCTGTCCGGTCATAAGCCCCATCTTATACATCGTATAAAGGAGCTTTCTGTGCGAGGGCTTAAATCCGTCTATTTCGGGTATAGCGCGTGATACGATAACGCTCATCGCATACGGCATATAGTTTTTTTCGAGCGTTTCGGTTATCGTCTGCTGCTGTGCAACAGATTCGTTTTCAAGTGGATCTATTATTTCTTCAGCTTTTTTCTTTTTTGCCATAATTCACCGTCACAAATTTATTATTTGATAAGCTGCCGCCCTTATCATTCTGTTATATAGTGCAAGTCCCATCCCGTCCCTGTCGGGAATCGGCGCATAAATCATACCGTACGACTTTTTATCACAAAGCCGCAAAACAGAAAACAGGGCGTGCGCTTGTGCATTTTCGTCCCTTTCCCCGCCAAGTATGTAAACGTCTGCATCTGGGAATTTTTCTCTGTACTGCGCTTCATACTCGGAGTAAGTGATAATCCCAAGTTTTTCTTCATTTTTCGATGATATATAAAGGCAGATTTTTGAAAATTCACCCGAAATCAGAGTCAGGGGAGATTTTGGCGCATAATGTCTGTACTTCATACCGGGTGATATAACGCGCTCTCCATCCTTCAATTTATCGGTAACCGCACTTGATATTTCAAGCTCACCGACAACCGAGGAAAGCATATCGGGAGTTATTTTTCCCGGGCGAAGAAGCAATACTCTATCTCCGTCTATTTTCACAATAGTAGACGCAAGCCCTATCTCGCACTCACCGCCATCGAGTATCATATCCACACGCCCCATCATATCGTCGACAGCGTGAGCTGCCGAGGTCGGTGACGGCGAGCCGGAAAGATTTGCGGACGGAGCCGCTATCGGCACGCCTGCGCGCTCAATAAGCATACGCGCGAGCTCGCACTCGGGGCATCTTACCGCAACCGTATCA
>JAZNFU010000063.1:0-3223 GCA_045576135.1 Eubacteriales bacterium | reverse complement strand
AAATCATATTTTGACAACTCTTTCGCCTGTTTTTTGACACTAACGGCTGCCGACTTATGCCGAAATCGGCTCTGCCGTATTGACAATTTGTCGCGTGCGTGATATAATGATGCTCGTATGCTTTAATTCTCTCGGAGGTGCTATGGATAACACACAAATCGCAATTATCGTAAGTATTATAACCACCGGCGTATCCATAGTTGCTATGCAGTGTAAAAAGGCGTTTGCCGTCCGATGCTTACAGCTGCTTTCCAACAGCCTTTTGGTGCTTCAGTATATCATAACCGACAATATTTCCGCCTCCGGCGTTTGCATCGCCGCAATCGTCCACGTCCTGATAGCTATGTATTTCCAGAATCGTAGGCTACGCTTCCCGATACCGCTGATGCTAGTTTTCGTGTCGGCGTATATCGCCATAACCGTGCTTTCGTACGAAAAGCCGCCGGACGTTCTTTCCGGGGTTGCGGCTTGTCTGTTTGCGCTTGCGGTAATTCAGACCAAAACCGAGTATTATCGCATCTTGGCAACGCTCAATTGCCTGACCTGGCTCGTTTTCGATATATGGAGTCAGACCTATTCTGCGGTTATTCTGCACGGTGCGCTTCTCGTAATCGATATTTTCACGATTGTTCGTATCGACGGAGCAATGTGGCGCGCGAAGCTGAAATCACGATTTGCAAAATGAAAATTCTTGCGTGAGGCCCTATCGCGTATGTGGGATAAAAATATTTTCAAAATTTGCGTGTACGTACTTGCATTTTTAAAATATTTGGTGTATAATTTTATTTGCGGTGATGAAAGAAAATGCAAAAGCTCGGTGCTTCAGAGAGAATGCGGTTGGTGAAAGCATTCGATTGAGCCTTGCTTTCCGCTTTCGGAGCATTCGGCGATGAGTCGAGGGGCGTCCCCTTACAGACGGTTTGAGTGGCGGGGATTTTTTCCTCGCAATTTGGGTGGCAACACGGTATCTGCGGGTATTCGTCCCATTTGGGCGGATACCCTTTTTATTTTAGAATAACAAAAGTGAGGTAATAAATATGATCGACATTAAATTTTTGCGCGAGAATCCCGATTTGGTAAAGGAAAATATCAAGAAGAAGTTTCAGGATTCAAAGCTCTCGCTCGTTGACGAGGTTATAGCACTTGACGAGCAGCTTCGCCAGAACAAGAAAAAGGCGGACGAGCTTCGTGCCAATCGAAACAAGGTTTCCAAGTCCATCGGCGCTCTTATGGGACAGAAAAAGTTTGAGGAGGCTGAGGAAGCCAAGAAAATAGTAGCCGCTCAGGCGAAGGAGCTTGCCGAGTGCGAGGCACTTGAGGGTGAGCTTGAAGAAAAGGTTACGAATATAATGATGGTTATTCCCAACATTATCGACCCTACCGTCCCGATAGGAAAGGACGATAGCGAAAACGTGGAGATTCAGCGCTACGGCGAGCCTATCGTTCCCAATTTTGAGATACCCTATCATACCGATATAATGGAAAGGTTTGACGGAATTGACCTCGATAGTGCAAGACGCGTCGCGGGCAACGGCTTCTACTACCTTATGGGTGATATTGCAAGACTCCATTCGGCTGTAATTTCCTACGCGCGCGATTTTATGATAGACCGCGGCTTCACCTATTGCGTACCGCCATTTATGATTCGTTCGGGTGTCGTTACCGGCGTTATGTCCTTTGCCGAAATGGACGCTATGATGTATAAGATTGAGGGTGAGGACCTTTACCTCATCGGTACGTCCGAGCATTCTATGATAGGTAAATTTATCGACCAGATACTCCCCGAGGCATCCTTGCCTCAGACGCTCACCTCTTACTCGCCCTGCTTCAGAAAGGAGAAGGGTGCTCACGGTATAGAGGAGCGCGGCGTTTACCGTATCCATCAGTTCGAAAAGCAGGAAATGATAGTCGTATGCCGTCCTGACGAGTCAAAGGCGTGGTTCGATAAGCTTTGGCAGAATACCGTCGACCTTTTCCGCACGCTCGATATTCCCGTCAGAACTCTTGAGTGCTGCTCGGGTGACCTTGCCGACCTTAAGGTGAAATCAATAGACGTTGAAGCTTGGTCGCCTCGTCAGAAGAAATACTTTGAGGTAGGCTCTTGCTCCAACCTTTCCGACGCTCAGGCTCGCCGTCTTAAGATAAGAGTAAAGGGCGAGGACGGAAAGAATTACTACGCTCATACTCTCAACAACACCGTCGTAGCACCGCCCCGTATGCTTATAGCATTCCTTGAAAACAACCTCAACGCTGACGGCTCCGTCAATATTCCCGTGGCACTTCGTGCTTATATGGGCGGCAAGGATAAGATTCTTCCCAAGGCTTAAGCTATGGATAAAAAGAAAACCGCACTTCTTCTCGCGGGTCCATCAGGCGGCGGAAAAACAACGGTTATGAACGCTATTGTTGACATATCCGAGGGGTTTGAGCTTGTTCGCTCCGCGACGACGAGAGAAAAACGTGGCGACGGAAATGACGGGGAATATATATATCTGTCAAAAAATGAGTTTTTGAAGCTCAGCACCGATGGCGGTATGCTTGAGTTTACCGAATACGGCGGCAACCTATACGGAACGCCTCACTCGGAAATAGAGCGCATAACGGCACTTGGCAAAACGCCGATTTTGATACTTGATTTGAACGGTGCCGCCGCGCTCAGAAAAAGAGAGCTTGATTTTGACGTGTACGCCGTTTACGTCTACGCAAAGCCCGCCGTGCTTTCCGAAAGGCTTGCCGCAAGGTATGCGGATGAGGGTGGCAGAAAATCGGAGCGCTATATCATCCGAATGGAAAATAACCGCCGCGACTATGCGACAGCGGGAGAGTGGTATTCGCTCTTTGATACGGCGGTCGAGAGCCGCGATATCTCCGAAACGCGCGATGCGGTTATGAACGCCTTTTTGGCAGGAAAAAAAGAAATTTCCCCCGAGCCTTTCTTGAAAATGGCAGAGAAGCTTTAAAACCATAAAGGTAAAAGAGAATTGCCTAAATGCTAAATTGTGATGCTTTTAACCGAGAAATCAAAAACGTATAGGACGAAGAAAATCCATCATAGACAGAAAGTCTGTGATGGATTTTTTTGGTTTTGCTACATTTTAAAACGAAGTGAGGGGTTCGTGTGGTTTGTTTTAAGCGTTCTTGCGTAGCACACGCTATAAGTTAGCAATATGGCAAACGTCGAAAAAGTTATGTAATTTACGACACACATACCAATCCAATCAAG
>JAZNFU010000062.1:0-3705 GCA_045576135.1 Eubacteriales bacterium | reverse complement strand
AAGTATACCGCATATTTTTTCGCTGTCCGCCTCGTTTTGCTGACAGCCGAAGGTCTTAACGCACGCGCGGTGCGGACGTTGGGCGGTGTACGCCCTTATCGCCGATATCACGTCGGGGCTTACGCACCCCTGATAATTTATGCTCATATAACTCCAAAAAATGCCGTTTTATAGGTATCAACATATATTTTACAATATTTTAAAAGCTTTTTCAACAGCTTTTTATCATATCGAGGAAAAATTCCGCAATTTTTTTATCCGAAAGTCCCGCGTAGTCGTAAATATCGCACGGACTCTTCGGTATAACGAAATTATCGTCTATGGCAATAATTTCCATAACTCTGCCGCACAGATATCCGCACTCTGTGAGCATACTGCGGCAAATCATACCCGCGCCGCCGTTTTTAATTCCCTCCTCGACGAAAAGAATACGCTTAGCACTACCGAGCCTTTCGGTGATAAAGGAAACCGTATCCGAATACGGCTTGATTTTCTCGACGAGTAAAACGCCGACCTCGACGCCCCCCAGGGATAGAATTTTCTTTGCCGAGAGGACGTTTTTCGCAATCTGTCCGTAGGTGATTATTATATTTTCGGGTGGACGTTCGATATCGAAATCGCACCTCACCGGGCAGTCCGTAAGGGTTGCCACGCTCAAATCCGCGTCAGCCTTGCTCAAAGTGGCGTCAGCCTCACACCCGCCGTAAAAGGCACGCACCACGCCCTCGTCCTCGGCGGCGTTCGGATATCTTATCGCCACGGGAGTATTCGCGTCGAGCGATTTTTTCAAGGCGGAACGCAGCGCCGCGTACGAGGCGGGCGAGTATATCTCGATATTCGGTATATGCGAAAGAAAGGCGACGTCGAATATTCCGTGATGCGTCGCACCGTCCGAGGCGGCAAGCCCCGCCCTGTCTATAATCATTCGCACGGGCAGACGCTGAAGGGCGATATCGTGAAGAACGCTGTCGTAGCCTCTTTGCAAAAAGGTCGAATAAATAGCCGTATACGGCTTATAGCCCGCACGCGCAAGTCCGGCAGAAAAGGTGAGCGCGTGTCCCTCGGCAATCCCGACGTCAAAGTAGCGCCGCGGGTAAGCCTCGCCGAACTGTGACAGTCCCGTTCCCATCCCCATAGCCGCCGTAACGGCGGTAATTTTTTCGTCCGCGCGAGCCTCGCTCATAAGAAAATCGGCAAAGCGCGAATGGTAGCCGTGCGCCCTGTCACCCTCACTCCCCTTTATGCTGTGGAACTTGTCGGGGGCATTTTCTGCCAAGCTATATCCCCTGCCTTTTTGAGTTTTTAGGTGTACGACAACCGCTTTTCCAAGCCGCTTCGCCTCGCAGAGCGCGTGCTCGGTTGCCTTATAATCGTTGCCGTCAACAGAGCCGAGGTAGTAAAGCCCAAGCTCCTCGAAGTAGTTGGTCGGGTATATTATCCGCTTGATTTTCCCCTTTACGAAGGAAAGAAACGAGGCTATCCGAGAGCCGAGCGGAAGCTTACTTAAAAGGTTGCGCGTGCCGCGCTTCCATCTGACGTATCCGCCCGATATACGCACTCTTGCAAGATAGGAAGCAAACGCTCCCTTATTCGAGGAAATCGACATTCCGTTTTCGTTGAGGATAATTATTAGGCGCAAATTCGGGTCGACGTTATTGATAGCCTCGTGCGCCATACCCCCGGTATACGCTCCGTCACCGATAACGCAAACGGTATAAGCATCGCCACCCGAAAGCCTTTCCGCCTCGGCAAAGCCGAGTCCCGCCGAAATAGAGGTGGAGCTGTGCCCCGCGCCGAACGCGTCGTATTCGCTCTCGAAAATCGAGGTAAATCCCGAAAGACCGCCCGGCACTCGCAGGCTGTCGAACATCTGCTTTCTGCCGGTGATAATTTTATGAACGTAGGACTGATGCCCGACGTCGAATATGAATTTGTCGCGCGGATTATCAAAGACGCGGTGCATCGCAAGCGTAAGCTCCACGACGCCGAGGTTTGAAGCCAAATGACCGCCGCGCTCTCCTACCTTTTCTATTAAGAAATGCCGTATCTCGTCGGCAAGGGCGGGCATTTGCGCGCCGTCTATGGCGCGAAGCTCGGCGGGAGAATTAATATTATCAAGTATCCTGTACTTCATTTTTCTCTCCCCCCTCGGCGCTGGGCGACCTACCTATTATCTTAACGTACGCGCGATAGAAAGCCGAATAATCGCAAAAGCCGACCTTATACGCCGCGCCCGAGGCGGTTTCGCCGTTATCGATAAGCTGCTTTGCGAGCATTACGCGCTTGTGCGTGACGTAGCCGTGTACCGAAACGCCGTTCCGCCGCTTGAAAGCTCGGCAAAGATAGTATTTGCTGACGAAAAAGAGTCTTGAGAGCTTATCGAGGCTTATATCCTTTGAGATGTGGTCGTTTATATACCGCCGCACCTTTGCGCCGATATCCTCGTCGTCGTACGAAAGCTGTGCGTTTGCCGCACAAAGAAGAACCACGAGTTCCCCGACGAGCAGCTTAAGATATATGCCCCTTTCGCGCTCGGGCATATTCTCGCCAAGCTCGAAGCGCTCGAATACCGAAACGACGAACGGCGATATAGCCTGCGGCGGATAAAAGCAGCCGCCCTCGCCGCCGAAGCTGTCCGAAAGAAGTGCCGCCACCTCGTCCGAAACCGTGCTCGCGCGAAAGGCTACGACGCTTCTCTCGTACGGAATTTCGGTGCTGATATCGATACAGTGGTACTCAAACGGGCGCGTAAACATAACCGTTCCGGGTGAGATGCTGTACTCGCACCCCTCGACGATATATCTGCCCTCGCCCTCGGTAAGCAGTAATATTTCGTACGTGTCGTGGCAATGCCGCGTGTTTATCTCGGCGGGCACGCAAAGGTCGTATTTATGCGAAAAGCTGATGCCCTCCGCCTCGACGGTGGTAATTTTTGTCATTTAAAAGCACATCCGTTTTTAAAATTTTAGCGCTGCGCTCGGCACACCGACGGCAAAATTTCGGCACGCCCGCCCGCTACTGCGTTAATTATATAACAACTGAGCAATTTTTGCAATAGTTTTCGCAAGCCTCGCAATAATAATTTGAAAAAAAGTATTGAACTTATACGCGCTATATGCTAAAATAAAGGTAGAAATGCAATTTTTGAAGACGTTTTGAAGCTTGGGCTGACGTCCGAGGCTTTTTCCAACCCTTGCAAATATTGCATTAAATTCGGCTAAAATATAAGAAATCGCACCGAAAATTCGGACCTCGGATAACCGTTCGGTGAAAATTCTTATAGAATTTCAGGCATTGAATACAAAATTTTACGCAAGATAAAGGAGATGAAAGCTATGCAAATGACTTTCCGTTGGTACGGCGAGGGCAACGATAAAATCAGCCTTTCCGATATCAAGCAAATCCCCGGTGTACAGGGTATCGTTTGGGCACTTCACAGCAAGATGCCCGGCGAGGTTTGGGAAATCTCGGAAATCGCCGAGGTTAAGCGTCAGCTCGACGAATACGGCTTTAATATGGACGTCGTTGAGAGCGTTAACGTGCACGACGATATCAAAATCGGTCTTCCCACCCGCGATAAGTACATCGAAAACTACAAGACCACCATTCGCAACCTCTCGAAATTCGGTGTAAAGGTTATATGCTATAACTTTATGCCCGTTTTCGACTGGACCCGCTCTAATCTTTTCCATCCCGTAGGCGACG
>JAZNFU010000061.1:0-1585 GCA_045576135.1 Eubacteriales bacterium | reverse complement strand
TAGTATATAATTTAATCACAGTCAATCATATTTCAACAAAGGTAGCCTATGTATAGCATTGAAAGACAGGAAAGAATACTTGAAATTTTAAGGAATAAAAAAAGCTGCTCGGTATCATATCTTGCAAAGGAGCTTTTCTTCAGCGAGGCTACCGTTCGCCGCGATTTAAACGAGCTGAGCCGTCAAATGAAGGTTAGAAAAACCTTTGGCGGCGCGGTAATTCTCGAAAAATATTCCACCGAATTTCCAACGAATATAAGAATGGCGCAAAACGTCGCCGCAAAGGAAAAGCTCGCCGCGCGTGCCGCGGAGCTTATCGAGGACAATATGACGCTTCTTTTAGCCGAGTCCACTACCGTCGCGCATCTTCTGCCGTATCTGTACGGCAAGCGCGGACTGACCGTCTTCACAAACTCCATTGACCTGCCCGCAAAGCTTTCCGCGACGGATATCACCGTATTTTCCACCGGCGGCAGAGTTTTGCACCACTCCAATTCATACGCCGGGGAAATCGCAAGAAAAATGATAAGAGGAATAAACGCCGACCTGATGTTCTTCTCGGTAAGAGGTCTGTCGGCGAGCGGAAAGCTGACCACCTCGTCCACCGATGACGACGTGCTCTCGGCAATGATGGAAAGCTCGCTGAAAACCTGCCTTTTGATAGACAGCACCAAATTCGGAAACACCTATCCCTATACGCTGTGCTCGCTCGGCGAGGTAGATACCGTCGTTACGAACGCACCGCTTCCGAGCGGATTAACGCACGGCGACCTGATTATTACGGATTGATTCACCGAAGCCGCGAGTCTTCCATAGTCAGTATTTCGGCATTTGCTTTTTTGCCGAAGCGTGATAAAATACATTCGTTAAAACCACCAAGGACCAAAAGGAGCGCTTATGGAAATACATCACGAAATAAATTCGTTAAAGCTCACCTTAAAAAACCGCAGATTTGACCGCGAACGGACCGCGCTTCATTGGCACGAAAAGCTTGAGCTGGTGCTGGCACTCGACAAGCCGTTCGATATTCTTATAGAGGGCGTAACGTACGAGATATGCCCCGGCGACGTCGTGCTTATCGGCGAGCGCGTTATACATCTCTTTGATATAAGAGAGGATAACACCAACGTAAGAATCGGTCAATTCCCGCTCAGCGCGCTTCTTGGGGCGGGCGCAACTCCGATTCCGATAAAGCCGGTTATAAAGCGGTGTGAAATTGAAGAGGACGCCGATTTCGCCTTCAAGCTCGACGGTATACTCAACTGCATCAGCCGTGAACATCAGTTTACGAACGAGGAAAATCCCTTCCTGCAAATGATGCTTGCGGCACTCTACTTCTTGCTTATGAGCCGCTTCGAAACGAGCTCGATTAAACCGGACAGAAAAGATAAGCGTGATTTTTATAAGGTGGTAGCCTACGTCAACGAGCACTTCCGAGAAAATATAAACGTCGGCGGCATCGCAAAGGCGCTTTATATGGACCGCGGCAAGCTATCCTCGCTGTTTTTGAAGTACTCCGGAATCTCGCTGCCCGCCTACGTAAGCTCTCTACGCATTGCGAGTGCCGAGGAGCTTATACGCAGTG
>JAZNFU010000060.1:0-2267 GCA_045576135.1 Eubacteriales bacterium | reverse complement strand
GTAGGTGAGGGAATTTTGTTCCGCGGCGGCAAAATAATAAAAAAAGTAAAAGAGGACGAGCTCATAGACGAGCTTATAGACGAGATAAAAAGATTTTAGTAAGAGGTTAAAATGGCACAAAACGGCGAGAAAACGTTTCTTGATATATTTTCAAAATACGCACCCGACGATAAGAAGCGGGCGCTGCTTTTACGCGCCCTTACGACGAAGGTAAGGTATGCAAAGGAGGCAAAAATCGCCGAGGTAGAGATTGATTTTGCGACCCACGAGGATGCGGAAATGCTCTACGAGATAGCCGACGAGTGCCGTGAGCTTTACGAGCTGAACGCCTTCAGAATACTTCCGCACTTCCCGCCGAGCGAGTTCGCTATCGAGCGCTTTGGCGAGATTGCGCTAGAGGCTGCGCTTTGCGGCGCGGTGACGCAGGGATTTTTTGCAAACGCTCGGTATAATATGACCGACGAGGAAATAACCGTTGCAATTCCTTACAGAAGCGACGGAATAGATTTCGTAAAGGACTCCCGCGCGCAGGAAATTATTTCGAACATACTCAAAAGCAGATACGGCTTACAGAGGAAAATCCGCATAATCGCAAACGAGGACGAAATAGAGAAAAACGACCTTCGTATGCGCGAATACAGAAGCCGTATACTTGCCGATGCCGAGCGCGTCGGCAGGGAGAACGCTATGCGCGAGCGCGAGGCGGCGCGAGCGAAAAAAGAGGAGGAGGAGCGGCTTCGCGACCCTCATTACGATTTTGAAAAGAAAAGCGGAATATCCACGGCATCGGGTGATTTCGCGGTGCTTGGCGAAACGAAATTCAAGATGGGACCGACGGTTTACGACACCGCCTCGGCGGAGCTTGCCTTCGGCGACGATTTCACGCTCCAAAATCCCACCCCGATAGCAAACGCGGAGTCCGCGCGCGGTACGTGCGTATTTTTAGGTACGGTATTTGAGGTCACGCTCAAGGAAACGAGAAGCGGTGACAAAATGAATTGCACCGTCGGAATATCCGACGGCGCATCGGGTATTTATCTTAAAAGAACGCTGACTCCCGAGGAGGCGGCACCCCTTAATTCCCTTATGGGCGCGCACGTTGCGGCTTACGGAAGGACGATGTACGACAAGTTCGATTCGGAGTTGTTTATGTCGGTCAAGGGCATCAAGAAAATAGCAAAGGTCGAGCGCTCCGATAACGCAAAAAGACGGCGCGTGGAGCTTCATCTTCACTCGAATATGTCGCAGATGGATGCGCTCATAACCCCCGCCGAAATCGTCAAAACCGCGATAAGATGGGGACATCCCGCCATCGCCGTCCCCGACCGCGGAAACGTGCAGGCGTTCCCTGAGGTTATGCTCGCGCTTGAAAAATCCAAGAATGAAAATCTGAAGGTTATTTACGGCATCGAGGCGTACTACGTTAACGATACGGCAAGATGCGCCTTCGGCGAAAAATATCCCGCCTTCGACGACGAAATGGTGGTATTCGATATAGAAACCACCGGACTTTCCAACAGAACCTGTAAAATAATCGAAATAGGCGCTGTGAAAATACGCGGCGGCGAGGTTGTTGACAGAATGGATATCTTCGTTGACCCGGAGTGCCATATTCCCGAAAATATAACCGCCCTTACCTCTATTACCGACGATATGGTAAAGGGTGCGCCGCACGAGCGCGAGGCGGTTATGCAGTTCCTTGAATTTGCCGGGGACAGAATGCTTATCGCGCATAACGCCAACTTTGACGTCGGATTTATACGCGTCGCGGCAGAAAGGCACGGACTGCCGTTCAAAAACACCTTCCTTGACACAGTCGGACTTTCCAAATACGTCAACCCCGAATTGAAGTCGCATAAGCTCGACGTGATAGCGAACCACTATAAGCTTGCCGACTTCCACCACCACAGAGCAGAGGACGACGCGGAAACTCTCGCGAGAATTTTCTTCGTTATGCTTGAGCGGCTAAAGAGCGAGGGCGTTACCAATTTCGACGAGCTTATGAGCGTTATGAGCGAAAAGTCGGACCCCCTCAAGCTTCCGACCTACCATATGATAATTCTCGCTAAAAATCTTGAGGGACTCAAGAATCTTTATAAGCTTATTTCCGAGAGCTATCTCAGCTACTATAAGCGTTTTCCGAGAATTCCGCGCTCGGTGCTCGAGCAGTACAGAGAGGGACTTATCATAGGCTCAGCCTGTGAGGCGGGAGAACTGTTCAGAGCAATCCTCGACGGAAAAAGCGAGCAGGAAATAGAGGATATAGC
>JAZNFU010000059.1:0-3411 GCA_045576135.1 Eubacteriales bacterium | reverse complement strand
ATAGAATATAAAGGCTACCGTTGAAAGAATAAGCAGCACCAAGCCGGCGCACAGGACTCTTTTTAAAGCGCTCATCGTACACCTCTCGTTTTATTTCAAGAATTCCGATTTTCGCGAATTTTTCGAAGCAAAAATTCAATTTATGCAAATAAAGATAGTCAAATTACAGCAAATCCAAGCATTAAAGCTTAGTTCGCTCAGCGTCAATCAAGCTTAAAAGTAGTTCCCTCTCT
This sequence comes from Eubacteriales bacterium, assembly GCA_045576135.1. Classification (GTDB taxonomy): domain Bacteria; phylum Bacillota; class Clostridia; order Oscillospirales; family CAG-272; genus UBA1740. The sequence continues at coordinate 3,178 of JAZNFU010000059.1, read as the reverse complement.
TGAGTCGACGAGCGTTATTCCCTTTGCCGAAAGCTCGGCGCGGATAGCGTCCGCAAGAGCGAAGTCGCGGCATTTCTTAGCCGCCGCACGCTCGGCAATTTTTGCGTTTACGTAAGCCAGAAGCTCAGCGTCAACGCCACCGCTCGCCTGCTCCTCCGTCGTGCCCGACGAAAGCTTGGCGGCAGCGGCAACGAGTCCGAGTCCGAGCACCCGCTCGAAGTCCTCGATAAGCGCGAGCTTCGTTTTATCGTTGGTATCAAGCTTGAATACGTCGTAAAGTGCGGTAACCGCAAGCGAGGTGTTAAGGTCGTTATCGAGAGCCGCCGTGAATTTCGACCTTCCGAGCGCAAACGCCGCCTCGTCTATATCGCCGCCGTCAGCCTTGAGCTGTGCTACGCGGGCGACGAGCTTTTCGTACGCGATTTTCGCGTTGTCAAGGTTTTCCCAAGAGAACACGAGATTTTTTCTGTAATGCGACTGCATACAGAAGAAGCGGTAAACGAGCGGGTCATAGCCCTTTTCCTCAAGAAGCGATACGGTCAGGAACTCTCCCTTTGATTTCGACATTTTACCCGAATTTGTATTTAGGTGATGAACGTGAAACCAATAATTACACCACTCGTGGCCGAACGCCGACTCACTCTGCGCTATTTCGTTGGTGTGGTGGGGAAAGGCGTTGTCTATACCGCCGCAATGGATATCAAGATATTCTCCGAGGTGCTTTTTGGCAATACAGGAGCATTCGATATGCCAGCCCGGATAGCCGAGTCCAAAGGGCGAGTCCCATTTCAGCTCCTGGTCCTCGAATTTAGACTTAGTGAACCAAAGAACGAAGTCGGTTTTATTCCGCTTGTTACCGTCAGCCTCGACGCCCTCTCTCACTCCGACCTCAAGGTCTTCCTCCTTGAAATCGTTGAATACGTAATATTTTTCAAGCTTCGAGGTGTCAAAGTATACGTTGCCGCCCGCCTCGTAGGCGTATCCCTTATCGAGAAGCGTCTTTACCATATCGATAAATTCGGGAATACAGTTGGTCGCAGGCTCTATGACGTCGGGCATTTTTATTCCGAGCTTTTCACAATCCGAAAAGAAGGAGTCGGTATAAAACTTCGCTATTTCCATTACGGTTTTATGCTCACGGCGAGCACCCTTCAGCATCTTATCCTCACCCGAATCACCGTCGCTGGTCAAGTGTCCGACGTCGGTAATATTCATAACGCGACGCACGTCGTAGCCGATATAGCGCATATATTTTTCAAGCACGTCCTCCATAGTGTAGGTACGCAGATTTCCTATATGTGCAAAATGATAAACGGTAGGACCGCAGGTGTATATTGAAACCTTGCCGTCAAATCTCGGCTTGAATTCTTCCTTTTGTCTTGTAAGTGAATTGTATAAAAGCATAAAACGCCCTCGCTTGAAAATAGTCTTCTAATAATTTTAACAGAAGCCGTGTCGTTTGTCAAGCGATTTTGCGCCGATGGCTGCCGCCTTTTCAACTTTTATTCAAATATTTGGAAAAATATTTTAAAATACTTGTAATCTACCGAGAAATTTGATATCATATAAAGTAGACAGTTATACCTTGGGAGGATTACGGAAATGTCCGAAAAGCAAAACGATAACGGCTACTCCTCACTCACGGGAATGAAAAGAGCCGTTCCTATAATACTTTTGGCACTTGCCGCTTTTATCGCGCTGTGCTTCATAACCAAAGAAACGGGGGCTCTCGGAAAGTTTATTTCGGGGCTTTTACTCGGTCTTTTCGCAAAGGGAGCGTACGTAATTCCCGCGCTTTTAGCACTCCACGCGGTGTTCTACTCATCCGACGTTGCCGAGGGGCGCACCCTGTCGCGAATGATTTTCTCGCTCACCGCGCTCATCTCTCTGTCTTCCGTGATATACACCGCACAGAATTTCGGTGAGAAAATCGTGTATTCCGCAAAGGAATTCTATACCGACGGTACGGCGGGTGTCGGCGGCGGCTTTATCGGAAACACGGTAGCCTACGCGATAATCAAAATCTTCGGTCACGTCGGTCTTATAATAATCGCCGCGGCTATCATCGCGCTTTACGTTTCCTTCTTCTTTGCAAAGAGTAGAGGCGCGGCAAAAAAATCCTTCTACGGCGCGCTTCTCGCCGTAGCGAAGCTCGGCGTTAAGATTGAAAAGCTTTTCGCTCGGATAATCGGAGCGATGAGGGCGCGCAAGAGCACCAAGGCGGAGCGCAAGGCGCAGGAAAAAACCGACGAGCTTTTCGACGACGAGTATTTCGCGGTCGACAACGGTATGAAGGAATTGAGTATTCGCGCGCTCGACATTCACGAAACGCGCTCGGACGAATCGCTTGAGGAAAATCCGACTCTGCAAAACCGAGTCAGACACAAGAGTGCCGAGGAAAATTTCGTAAGGCAGGATAGCCGGGGTGTGGATTTTAACACGGCTGAGCGCCCCTATCAAAGCGCGAGCGCCTTCGACTTTTATTCCGAGGTGCGCGAAAATTCAAAGCCACAGCTTCCGGAGCTTACCCCGATAAAAACGCAAGCCGAAGACGAACGAAGCCAAAAATCCGTTGCAAGCGAGCGTATGGGCTACGGACTTGATTGTAGTGCCGACGAGATATTCACGAAGGATTTCAGTCCTATTGATTTCGCGATAGATTCACCGGAGGCAAACAGGCCCTCGACCAAATCCGCCTACGCACAGCCGCAGGCTAAGCCGGAAATAAAGGAAACTCTTCATTCTATATCCGAAAAAGATATCGAGCTCGCAAGAAAAAAAGCCGATTTTGATATGAAAAAGAGGGCGACGCTCGACGCTATGCACGGTGCTTCCGATAAGACAGCCGCGTACGCGAGCGAGCCCACGGAGCAATATTCGACCGTAAGCTACAACCGCGCCGCAGAATTCATCAGCGGAGTGAACGCCGAATACTCGAAGCAGGTTCAGATTCCCGAGCTTCATCGCGAGCAAGAGCAAAAAGAGAGCGCACCGACCTATGAAACCGAAAGCGGTGCTACGAGTGATACATACGAAAACACAGCCGAGCAGAGCCGAAGCAGCTCCTACGCACAAGCCGCCGAGCAAAGCAGAAATTCCATTTTCGCACAGGCTGCCGAGCAGAGCCGAAATTCCATTTTTGCTCAAGCCGCGCAAAGCGACGACGCTCTTTACGAGC
>JAZNFU010000058.1:0-12752 GCA_045576135.1 Eubacteriales bacterium | reverse complement strand
AATACAAGAAAATGCTTTTATCAAAGACCGAAAACAACAATTTCAAAATGGGCTTTCGCGACGGTATTCCGATAGCTCTCGGCTATGTTCCCGTGTCCTTTGCCTTCGGTATTTACGCAACCGCATCAGGACTCGGTATAATCGAAGCCATTATGATATCGCTCTTTAATCTGACCTCCGCAGGACAAATGGCGGCGGTGCCCATTATAGCGGGCGGCGGCAGTCTTATCGAGCTTGCTCTTTCGCAGCTTATAATAAATATCAGATATTCCTTGATGTCGGTATCACTATCTCAAAGGTTCGGTGCGAGCGTGCGCTACCGCGACAGATTCCTTATAGCCTTTACCAACACCGACGAGATTTTCGGCGTTGCGATAGGTCGGGAATCGATGCTTGGCAGAGGGTATCTTACGGCACTCCCGATAGCACCCTTTTTGGGTTGGGCGCTCGGAACGGCGCTCGGCGCTCTGGCGGGGAATATTCTGCCCGAAATTCTCGTAAGCGCGCTCGGCATAGCGCTTTACTGTATGTTTATCGCGATAGTCGTGCCGAGAGTCAGAGAGTGTCGTAAAACCGCGCTCGCGGTGCTTTGTGCCGTGACACTTTCCGCCTTATTTTACTATCTTCCGTGTCTTTCGGATATACCCGACGGCTTCGTGATTATGATATGCGCGGTGAGCGTCAGCCTTCTTTTTGCACTCGTAGCGCCCGTGCCCGATGATGAAAGCGAGGGGTGTGAATGAGTCCTGAATTTCTTTTATATCTTGCGGTTATGGCGGGGGTTACCTATCTCGTAAGGCTTTTGCCGATGCTTCTTATCCGCCAAAAAATAACCAACCGCTTCGTGCGCTCCTTCCTTTACTACGTTCCGTATACCGTTCTTGCGGTTATGACCGTCCCTGCGGTATTTTACTCGACCTCCTCACCTGTGTCTGCGGCAATCGGCGTTGCCGTCGCGGTAACGCTCGCCTTTTTGGGCAGAGGACTCGTTACGGTTGCGGGCTTTGGAGCACTATCCGTTTTTGCGGTTGAGCTTATTATGCTGCTTTTGTAGCCACAAAACAGAGAATATCAAATCTTGAAAGGATAACTTTATGGCACAGTTTATATCACATCCTGATTTTTATGATATTGAGCCTATCAATGTCTATCACAAGGAGCTTGTGACGGTTGAAATAAATCATCCGCCGCAGCTTCAGAATAAGCACATAATTTACAGACGCCACGCAAGCCTCGGCGCTTTTGAAATGGCTGTGCTGAAAATCAGCGCGGACGATTATTACAAGCTTTATATAAACGGCAGCTTTGTGGCGCAAGGACCTGCACACTCATACCCGCACGCCTATTTTTACAATGAAATAGACGTCAGCAAGTATCTTTGCGAGTGTGAGAACGTTTTCGCTGTTCATACCTACTACCAGGGACTTATAAATAACGTGTGGGTGACCTCCGACCTCAAGCAAATGCTGTGGTTTGAGCTTTCGCTCGACGGCGAGGTAGTGCTTGAGAGTGACGAGAGCTGGCTATGCAAGTATCACACCGCATACAGCGAATACTCCAAAATCGGCTACGACACAAACTTTGGCGAGTGCTACGACGCCGCGTCCCCCGACGTAAAATTCTACGAGCCTGATTTTGATGAAACGGGATTTGTCGGTGCGAGAATAAACACTCGCGGAGGCTGGACGCTCAGACGCCAGAACACACCCACTCTTGATATATACGAGGTAGAGCCTGCCGAGCTTGAATATACCGATTACGGCATAAGACTCGTGCTCCCGTCCGAGATGGCGGGATACCTCACCTTTACCGCAAAGGGTAAGCGGGGCGACGAGGTTATTATCCGCTGTGGCGAGGAGCTTAACGAGGACGGCTCGGTCCGCTTTATGATGCGTGCTACCGACTGTAACTACGAGGAAAAGATGATACTCTCGGGCGGCGAGGACAGATTGATGCACTACGACTACATCGCTTTCCGCTATGCCGAGCTTCATTTCCCGAAAAGCGTAACCCTTTCGGATATAAAAATGCGTGTGCAGCATTATCCCTTTGAAAAGAAGCACAGCTATCCTACCGATAACGAAAAGCTCGATGCGGTTATAAAGCTTTGCGAGAATACGATAAAATACGGAACTCTTGAGGATTATCTTGACTGCCCGACTCGTGAAAAGGGTGCGTATCTCGGTGACCTTATGGTTTCGGGCAGAGCGCACGCCATACTTACGCACGACCTCACACTCTTGAAGCAGGCGGCCATAAATTTTACGACCACCACACATATATGCCCCGGTCTTACCTCGACTTATGCCGCAACGAGAATGCAGGAGATAGCCGACTATTCGCTTGAATATCCGGCGCTGCTTACCTGGATATATTCGCAGGATAAGGATCTTGAATTTCTCCGTGTGACCGAGCCTTGCGCAACCGGCGTTTACGAGTATTTCACAAAGTACGAGAATGCCGACGGACTTCTTGAATCGGTAAAGGAAAAGTGGAATCTTGTCGATTGGCCACAGAATTTGCGTGACAATTACGATTTTAATCTGACTCACCCGATTGGCGACGGAATACATAACGTAATAAATGCGCTTTGGTACGGCTTTAAGCTCGCCATGGCAGAGCTTTATAAAATTCTCGGCAAGAGCCGTGATTTCGGCCTTGAAAAGACTAAGGCTTCATTCATTGATAAATTCTATTCGAAGAAGATTGGTCTTTTTGTGGATAATCCCACCTCGGAGCATGCGGCGGTGCACTCCAACGTCTTCCCGCTGCTCTTTGGTATAGCTGACGGCGATTCGGCGCTTATCGAAAGGATTTCTGCGCATATTGAAAACAAAGGTTTACATTCGATGGGCGTTTATATGACCTACTTCACTATGGCGGGACTTATGCGTGTCGGTCGGCGCGAGCTGTGTGTTAAGCTTACCACCGATGAGCGAGCTTGGCTTAATATGATATCCGAGGGCGCAACTACGACCTTTGAGGCTTGGGGCAAGGACCAAAAATGGAACACGAGCCTCTGTCACCCGTGGGCGACCTCACCTTTGATTATTTTCTCGGGGCTTCGGCGATTGTATTGATACTTAAAAACAGAATACGTATTCAGCCGGCGAGGTGCTTTTTATGGCGCACCTCGCCGCTTTTATTTTCGAAAATAACGAAAATTTTTCGTAAATTTCTCTATTGACAAAGGTAGAGGCTTCTTGTATTATTTAGGTAGCCGACAGGTTCATAAACCGAATAGGCTATTAAATTGAGATTTTTTAGGAGTGAGAAAAAATGATACGCATTGACATTGATTTTAAAAACACCGCAGGACAAATTAATGCGGTGAACGGCTTGAACAACGGTCCCGTTGGCTCGTCCGTAAGAAATACGCATTCGAACGTATTTGCCGCACTTGAGATTCCGTATTCAAGACTTCACGATGCGTCGTTTAATGAGTCATACGGCGGTGAGCACACGGTTGACGTGCATAGAATCTTCAAGAATTTCGACGCTGACGAAAACGACCCCGCATCCTATCTTTTCGGTCCAACCGATAAGTACGTAGCTCGCATCGTTGCATCCGGAACGAATCCGTTTTACCGTCTTGGTGCATCAATTGAGCACGGACACAAGGTCGGAACGCAGGTGCCGCCCGATTTCGCAAAATGGGCAAGAATTTGTGAGCATATCATAATGCACTATAACGAGGGATGGGCAAACGGCTTCAATTACAATATAGAATACTGGGAAATCTGGAACGAGCCGGAGTGCGGAAATGCGGACGGCTCAAACCCCTGTTGGCAGGGTACGGTCGAGGAGTTTATAGACTTCTTTGAGGTTGCCGCAAGACACCTTAAGGGTAGATTCCCGAATCTGAAAATAGGCGGTCCCGCGTTCTGCGGTCCTTGGCCGCACCGTGTGCGTGACGCATTCTTCGCCGAGGTCGGAAAAAGAAAAATACCGCTTGATTTCTATTCCTATCACGCATACGTTAAAAGCCCTGTTACTATACACGATTCAGCAGATGCTGCTCGTGCGATGCTCAAAAAATACGGTGTTCCCGAGATGGAGCTTATCCTCGACGAGTGGAACTATATTCGCTCGTGGCAGGGCGCCGACTACTCTTATTCAATGAAGCAGTTAAACGGACTCAAGGGTGCATCGTTGGTTGCGGGCGCTATGTGCGCGGCTCAGGCGGGCGGTATCAGTAAGATGATGTACTACGAGGGCAGACCGGGTGTTTGGTCCGGAATTTACGACCAGTTCGGCGAGCCGCAAAAGGCGTATCACAGCTTCGTTTTCTTCCGTGAGCTTCACAGACTCGGCACTTGGGTAAAGACCGATTATAAAAACGATAACATTTACGTTTGCGCGGCAACCGACGGCAAGGACGGCGCAATATTTGCTACCAATTACAGCGAGCACGACAGCGATTTTTCCCGTGACGTAGTATTTAACGTAGCTAATCTTTTCTCCGAGGACGGCGGAAAAACTAGAGTCAAGATATATAAGATAGGTAAGGATTATGACGGCGAGCTTCTTTACGACGAGCCGTACTGTAACGAAAAGCCCGAAATACGCGTGCGCCTTGAGCTTTTCGAAACCGCGCTTATCAAGATTACTCCCCTTGGCAAAACGCTTTATTAAAAAACATTACTTGTGAGGTAAAAAACTGTGAAAATACTTTTTCAGGGCGACTCGATAACCGATGCGGGTCGTAACAAAGAAAATATCATAAACGTAGGATACGGCTACGCTTTGCTCATAAAGGGTGAGCTTGCGTTTTCCGAGCCGGAAAAATACGAATTTATAAACAAGGGTATTAACGGCAACCGTGTCGTTGATATTTACGCTCGTATAAGACAGGATATCATAAATCTTGCACCCGACGTTTTGAGTATACTCGTCGGAGTTAACGACGTGTGGCACGATTTTCGTGTCAGCCCCAACGGCGTCGATGCCGAAAAATACTTCAAGGTCTACGATATGCTCATAGAGGAGGTAAAGACGGCGCTCCCCGATACCAAAATCATTATACTTGAGCCCTTCGTTTTAAAGGTAGAGGGCACCGAAACCGAGCAGTATTGGGACAGATTCGACCCCGGCGTGAAGGATAGAGCGAAAATGGCAAGAAAAATCGCCGAAAAGCATAATCTGCCATTCGTTCCGCTTCAAGAGGGCTTCGACGCCCTTTGCAAAACCGCCCCGGCATCATATTGGCTCGTCGACGGCGTTCACCCGACGACCGCTGGACACGCCTTTATCAAAAACGAGTGGCTGAAGGTATTCAGAACCCTTTGACTGTCAACGATTGCTTTTGGGTGCTTTAATCCGTGATAACATCGAAAAATGCAAATCGCATTGAAGAAGACGTATAAAAAACAAGAAAACGCTTATGGGGGCGATATGCCTTGCCATAAGCGTTTTTTTGTAAATATTAGTTTATATTTTGAATATAATATCGCCGTAGGTGGGCATCGGCCACGCGTCGCGCGCAACCAAAAGCTCCATTGAATCAACGAGCGAACGAAGCGCACTCATCTTCGGAATTACGCTGTTTTTATAATAGAAGGAAGCTTCCTCACATTCGCTTTTCGTAACAGCCTGTGCCTCGGCGCGCTCAAGCGCAGAGTATGCAGAATAGGTTTTCGAAAGAAGCTCGGAGAGCTTTTCTATTATATCGCATTCGCAGGCGGTGTCGATATTCTTGATAGCTTGGCGCTTTGCGTTGACAGCCTCGGAAAGCCTGCCGATATACGCGCTGACGGCGGGTATGATATCGCGCACGGTTATCTCAAGCATCGTTCTTGCCTCGATATTCTTAACCTTGCGGTAGTTTTCGAAGAATATCTCGCGGCGGGATTTCATTTCGGTTTCGCTCATAACGCCGAAGTCTGAGAACAGTGCAATATTCTTCTCGTCGGTGAAATGCGCGTACGCCTCGGGCGCGGTCTTGAAGTTAGAAAGTCCTCTTGCTGCCGCTTCCTTTTCCCAATCGGCAGAATAGGAGTTTCCGCCGAAGAAGATGCGGCGGTGCGCGCGGAAGGTGTCGGCGATAAGCTTGTCGAGTGCCGCCTCGAAGTTGTCAGCCCCCTCAAGTATATCCGCGAAGTCGTGCAGCGATTTTGCAACGGCGGTGTTGAGAACTATGTTCGCAAGTGCGATATTCTGCGACGAGCCGACCATTCTGAACTCAAACTTGTTACCCGTAAAGGCAAAGGGCGAGGTTCTGTTTCTGTCGGTCGTATCACGTCTTATATTGGGAAGCATCGACGTACCGAGCGACATATATTTTTTGTTGCTGTTTTTCGAATATTTAGAGCCGTCGATAATAGAGCCGACTATCATATCAAGCTCGTCACCGAGGAATACCGAGATAATTGCGGGGGGTGCCTCGTGACCGCCAAGACGGCAGTCGTTTGCCGCGGTTGCCGCAGAAATGCGGAGGAGGTCCTGATAATCGTCTACAGCCTTCACAACGGCGGCGAGAACGAGCAGAAATTGCTTGTTTTCCTCGGGAGTTTTGCCCGGCTTCAAAAGATTCTTACCTGTGTCCGTGCCGAGCGACCAGTTATTGTGCTTACCCGAGCCGTTGATGCCCTCGAACGGTTTTTCTGTAAGAATACAGGTCATACCGTATTTGGGCGCTATCCTTCTCATACACTCCATCGTAAGAAGGTTCTGGTCAACCGCGATATTCGTCGTGCAGAATACGGGTGCTAATTCGTGCTGAGAGGGTGCCGCCTCGTTGTGCTTGGTTTTCGCGCTGATGCCGAGCCGCCAAAGCTCAGTATCGAGCTCGTGCATAAACGCGCTGACCTTGGGCGGTAACGCGCCGAAATAGTGGTCCTCCATCTCCTGTCCCTTGATTGCGGGAGCGCCGAAAAGCGTTCTGCCGCAGAAGAACAGGTCGCGCCGCGCCTTGAAGTCCTCCTCGTCGATAAGGAAATATTCCTGCTCCGCGCCGACCGTGGTTATAACGCGCTTTGCCTCGGTGTCGCCAAACAGACGGACTATGCGGAGTCCCTCGGCGTTTATCGCGTCCATAGAGCGAAGAAGCGGAGTTTTCGTATCGAGCGCCTCGCCCGTATAGGAGCAGAAGGCTGTCGGTATGTAAAGCGAGCCGTCCTTGACGAATGCGTAGGAGGCGGGGTCCCAGGCGGGGTAGCCTCTTGCCTCAAAGGTGGCGCGAAGACCGCCCGATGGGAAGGAGGAGGCGTAGGGCTCACCCTTTATGAGCTCCTTGCCGGAAAACTCCATTATCGCCTTTCCGTGACCTATCGGCGAGAGGAAGGCGTCGTGCTTTTCTGCCGTTACACCCGTGAGCGGCTGGAACCAATGCGTGTAGTGCGTAGCACCGTGCGATATCGCCCAGTCCTTCATCGCACCGGCTACCGTATCGGCGATGCCCGCGTCTATTTCCTTGCCCTCAGCTATCGTATTGAGAAGCGATTTGTAAACCTCCTTGGGAAGCTTGTCGCGCATTACGTCCTCGCTGAAAATCTGCGAGGCGAATATCTCGGGTATTCTGGTGTTTTCCATTAGCCGCACTCCTAAAAATTTATAACCTTATTATATACAAATAATTACGCGTTGTCAAGTTTTTGCATCTCTTTTCTTCTTTTAAGGCTTGATATATTGACTTTTTTTGCGTATGATGATATAATATTCTCCGTTGTATGACGGTTCAAATACGGAAGAAAGGTTTTCTAAATGTATTACATAACACTTGACCTTGAGTGGAATCAGGCGTATGCGGAAAAGTCGCTTGCTGTCCAGCGGCGTCTTAACTGCCGATTGCGCGGTGAGGTTATACAGATTGGTGCTGTAAAGCTCGACCGACGCCTTGTGCCCTGCGGGTCCTATCAGATAATAGTAAAGCCTAAATATTTCAAAAAGCTTCATAAGCACGTTTCGACGCTTACCGGTATAACTCAGGAGCGTATGGACAGCGGCGTTTCGCTTCCCGAGGCGGCAGAGAGCTTCAGGCGCTGGTGCGGTAAGGATTTCGTGTTTCTTACCTGGGGTCCGGACGATATCCCGATGCTGAAGGAGAATTTCAACGTTCACGGAATTCCGTCCGAGTGGCTTGATAAGGTTTACGATTTACAGAGAATTTTCAACAAGGAAAACAGCGACGGAGCGAAGCAGCGCTCGCTCGAATACGCGATGGAGTTTTATAATATACCTCAAACGCTCCCCGCGCACGACGCGCTCAACGACGCTTACTTTACCGCGCTCGTTGCGGCGAAGCTTGACGTCGAGGGTGGGATTGCCTCCTACACGCTCGCTGAGGGAAACACGCTTGAATCCGAGGTTATCGGCGATGCGGACGCGGGCGGTGACGGATACGTTACCATCGGGGAGATGCTTGACGACGATATAGTCAAAGCGCCGATTTGCCCGATTTGTAAAAAGTCCTTGACACCGCTTGATAAGCCGCTGCACAGCAAGGGACAGAAATACACCTACCACTACGAGTGTAAAACGCACGGAGATATGTTCTTGACCTTGAAGCTTCACAGAAACTTTAACGAAACCTGGCGTGCGAAGCGTACAGTGAGTCGCGTAGAGGAGCGTGAAATCAGCGAATACCGCGCGGCACTTGAGCGCGCGAACGTGGTAAGAAAGCATCGCACAAGGCGCGGCGGACAGAAATCGAGGCGCAAGTTCTCGGCAACCGGCGAAAAGGCGGGAAGCGGAGCGAAGGCGCAGTAAGTGCGTAGCGCGGCGACCAAAGGTCGCGAGGCTTAAGTATTCCGCGGCTGAATAAGCGGATAAACCGAATAAGAAAAGACGGCGAATGGGTGCGTTTTCGCCGTCTTTTTTCGTTTCGTACGGTATATTTGGGCTTTATTTATCGGTGTTTTTGGCGCGCCGTCTTGCAAGCTCCAAAATGGCTACGAATATCACGAGTGCCGCAAGCGTAACGCCGCCGATTGCCCACCAGTTAGCGTAGGCGAGGTTCTTTATAACGAAATCGCCCGTATCCGCGTCCTGAATTACCTCGAAAATCTTTACAGTATCGAAGATAACCGCAAAGACGATAACGAGTGCGCCGAGCGTTTTCGGAAGGTAGTCGGTGCTTTCTTTTGCGCGGTTTCTCGTCGGAACGGTCTTCGAAAAATCAAGAGCCGACGCAAGATATACCGCCGCCGTGACGAGCACTATGGATTCGGGAATCATATAGGTTGCGTTGTAGCTTATCGAGTACAGCAGTGCCGCCTCGGTGGGTATGGAAAGACCTGCCCATACGGTCGCGCCCGAAATAACGTGGAAGATATAACGAATCACCGACGGCACGAGCGCCGAGGCAAAGATAGCGGCGGCATAGGGAAGCTTCTTTTTGAAAAGCGGAGCTATTCCGAATACGGCAAACGCGAGAATATAATCGAAAATGGCAAGCGCCACGATAGATTGCCAGGTGGTGAAATAAGAGAAGTTTTTAAGTCCCAAAAGCAGCTGTATCACCGACGTGGTGAGAGCCGCGCCGATACCCCACCTAGCGCCGTGACGGTAGGCGAAGACTACTATCGGAAGCATTGAGGCGAAGGTTACCGAGCCGCCGTACGGCATTTCAAGAAGCTTGAAAAGCGAGAGCACAGTCGAGAGCGCTATCATAATTCCCGCTTCGGTAAGAGCTAAAATCTGTTGTTTTTTCATTTTTTCCTCCTTGGGCGGTGTCGCCGCCCGTTTTGCACCGGGTGCAAAAAAAATCTACCGCACAGGACAAGTGTCTGTACGGTAGATTGAGAAAATATACTCTAAATCCTATCTCCCTACGACGGCATTATCCGTATCAGGTTAAAGGGTTTGGCAAAAAGCCATCTCAGCCGAAAGCACCCCTGACATTATTCTGTTTGGTAACCGATGCCGAAATTTTTTGCATCGACAGGACTATTATAAACCGCAAATTCGGTTTTGTCAAGTAGGAAAACGAATATTTTTCCACCCGGCGAAAATCGATAGCGCCACTCCCAAAATACCGATTATCTTTCGCGCAAAATCAGGATTTGACTTTGCAAAAAAATCAATATTCGCCGATTATAAGCAGAGCGCCCGAGCTTACCGAAATCTGTGCCGGGGACTCGGTAAAGCTGTTCGAAACTCCGAGGGGAAATTCGGGGCGGAGCGTTGCGTCCGCGGCCTCGTATTTCGCTCCCGCAATATAAACTCCCGATGCCTCGCCGCCGAGGGCGAAGACCGAAAACGTGTTCCCCGGTGCTCCGTAAAGCGTAACCGACTCGTTCTCTATCACGAACGAGCGAGAGGTTTTTCCTATGAGATACATCTCTTTTTTCTGCCGTTTTGCAAACAAAAGTAGGCAATAGTTGGCAAAAGTATGGTCATCTCTGCCGCCGGTGCCGCCGTGAACGTAAAATTTTTTATAGCCAAGTCTGACGCCCTCAAGGAACGCCAGGTGCATATCGGTTTCGTCCTTTTCGACCTTGTGGCGAAGGGTGGGAATATCCGGCGGCATATCCGACGAATCAAAATCGCCGATAACGATATTCGGTCGGACTCCGATTTCACGGAGGCTCTGCCAGCCGCCGTCGGCAGCTATAATAAAATCGTAGCTTTCTTTTTTGAAGTGCTCGGGGAAGAAATCTCCCGCGCCCACTATCGCGCAAGCTTTCATAAGGCTCAGCTCTCCTTCAGCATCTCGTCAATCGCGCGCATAACGCCGAGCTTTCCGTATTCGTAGGTAAGGCCGCCCTGCATAAATGCGGTGTAGGGTGGGGTGAGCGGTCCGTCACAGCTAAGCTCGTTGGTAGCGCCGGTAACGAAGGTGCCCGCCGCCATAATTTCGGGGTGCGGATAGCCCGGCATATCACCCGGCACGGGCGTGCAATACGCCTCGATGGGCGAGCCCTTTTGTATTCCGGTACAGAATTTGATAAGGTTTTCGGGCGTGTCGAGGTCTACGGTCTGTACGATATCGGTGCGAATCTCGTCGTAGGCGGGGTCGATATGCTCGAAGCCGCAAAGCTCAAGCATTCTCGCCGCGAAGCTCATCGATTTGAGCGTTGAGGCAACCGCCGCGGGCGCCATAAAGAAGCCTTTATAGAAGCTTGCAAGCTGATTGAAGTTAGCTCCGAGCTCCTTGCCGACGCAGGGGGCGATGAGTCTTTCCGCGATATCCTCGATTACGTCGCGCCGTCCGACGCAGTAGCCGCCGCTGACGGCAAAGCCCGCGCCGAGATTTTTCATCATCGAGCCGACGAATACGTCAGCACCGACGTCGGTCGGCTCTCTCTTTTCGGTGAACTCGCCGTAGCAGTTGTCAACCATTATAATGCTGTCGGGGCTGAGTGCCTTTATCGCCTTGACGGCTCTTTCTATTTTGTCGATAGCGAGGCTCTTTCTTCTCGAATAGCCGCGGCTGCGCTGTATGGCAACCACCTTTACGAAGCTCTCGGCAAGCCTTGCCTTGATTGCCTCGATATCGAAATCGTTATCGATAAGACCGATTTCTTCATATTTTACACCGCATTTTATAAGCGAATTTCGGCTGTCGCCGTGCGTGCCGATAACGCTGCCGAGCGTGTCGTAGGGAGCGCCCGTAACGTACAGAAGCGTATCTCCGTATTTGAGAAGTCCGCCGAGCGTTATCGCAAGAGCGTGCGTGCCCGACATTATCTGCGGACGCACCAGGGCGTCCTCGGCGCCGAAGACCTTGGCGTATATGGCTTCAAGCTTATCTCTGCCGGGGTCGGTGTAGCCGTAGCCCGTGATTTCCAAAAAATCAGCGGTTGAAACACAGCATTCCTGAAAAGCCGTGAGCACCTTCGCCGAGCAGGAAAGGCAGTTTTTCTCTATCCTTTCGAAAACCTCTCGGCAATCAGCCTCCGCCCTTTCGGCAAGTGCCGCAACCTTATCGCTTATATCGTATCCGAAGTACATAATATATCAGTCCTCACTTTTTATTCTTTATAGGGCGAAGTGCGGCAAAAGGACGCTGAATTTTATCACCGCAAGTCGTAGTAGCTTGTATTCACAGCAACTATTGTATCAAATAAGAAAATTTTTGTCAAGGGGTATTGGGCCTTAATAAGAAAGTGCAAAAAAACATTTTGTCGAGCGATGAGAAAAATACGCAAAAACACGGCAAGTTGTATCGAACCGTCGTGAGCGGAATACGTACAGCATTGCCGTGTTATTCAAATAAAAGTTGTCATATCATAGCATTTCGGCTACGCTTATACGGTTCAAGGCGCGCATAAGCTTTGCTTTTGCAACGTCAATCTCCGCTTCGCTTTTTGCAACCGAAAGCGCCTTTTCGGCATTTTCCTTGGCGGCTTTTGCGCGGGGAAGGTCGATATCGTCGGCGAACTCAAAGGTGGTTGCGGCGAGCGTAACCTTACCGTCCGCGACCGAAACGAAGCCTCCGTTCGCCGAGGCGTACAGCTCCTTATCGCCAACTATAAGTCTTGCGCGTCCTATCGCAAGGTGGGCGAAATAGTCTGTATGACCGGCGAGAAATTCAACGTCACCCTCGTCCGTCCGAACGAGCAGGCTTTTAGCCACGGAGTCGTACGCGACACCGTCCGGGGTAACTATACGAATATGAAAATCTCTCATACCGTCACCTCTTAATTTTCCGCGCGGAGCTTCTTTGCTTTTTCTATTGCCTCGTCAATGGTTCCGACGAACAGGAACGCCGATTCGGGAAGGTCGTCGTGCTTACCGTCAAGAATTTCGCGGAATCCGCGAACGGTTTCCTTAACGGGAACGTAGCGTCCCTCCATACCCGTGAACTGCTC
>JAZNFU010000057.1:0-6757 GCA_045576135.1 Eubacteriales bacterium | reverse complement strand
ACATGGCTACGATCCGACTTATAGATATGCGGTGTCCGATGCCGAGCGCGAGGTGATGCGTAGGACCTGCCTCGCACCATCTTTGGAGGAATTCGTTAACACCCTCGCCGAAGGAAACGCGCGTATTCGTGTTTCCGGTTTGCGGAATTTCACCCGGGAGCGATTCGCCTTCTGCCGCTATCATACGGAATTTTCCGTTTCTGTCGCTGTTTATGCTGAGGCAGGTGATGGGGCCGGATTTGAGCGAGAATTCAACGCCGATGCCCGAGCCGGATTTTCCGTGATATTTTTTCAGCTTCCGTAGTCTTGGCTTACCCTCCGAGATGGCGATGTTATGCGGTCCGTCGTGGCCGATAAGAACGACGTCCGAGTCGGTGTCAAAGGGGTGTATTTCGGCAAACGAGCCGCCACCGCCGACGCTTTTCATAATGAGCATAGCAGCCGCGGTCTTCAAATCCGCCTCGCCCGCAAGCGGTGTTCCGTCGCTTGTCAAAAGCGTGTTTCCGATAATGAGATTAGCCGCTATGCTTTCGTATTTTGTTTCCGCCTCGCCGCGATAGTAGTAGGCGAGTGCGGTGAGCGAGTGCTTCTTTACGAGCTTATCGAGTGCCACGGCAACCCTCGCCGACAGCTCAAGGTCGCTATCCTTGACATAGTCGGTCAGCGGGTCGACCGACGGCTCGCATATCTCAAAGGTTTTGCAAATCTCGTCGATTTTTTCGCGGATTTCCGCATCGGTTACGGCATCGCAAAGACCTACCAGCTCGCACATTTCAAGCATCTTGACGTGAGCGCCGAACGCAGCCGTATACGCGGTCGGGTCGCTGTGCATATCGTACATACCCTCGTAGGTGTGACCGAGGTAGCCGATGGTGGAATATTTGAACGCCGCCGCGGCAGAGGCTGCCGAAACCCACTCGCCGACCTCTCGCTTTATATACTCGCTTTGCACGCTTGATGCAACGAGCGCGGGAGGAATGGGCTTTCCAAGACGCTCGTATACGCCTGCAATTTCGGGCATAGCGCAAACGTCGTCGTTAGCAAGCTGCATATAGGTCGTCGTGTGAGAGTAGTCGAGGTGAGAAAGCGGCTGTATTCCGACCAAAATCTGCGGCACGTCAAGATAGCGCGCCAAGGGTGCCGCCACAGCCGAGGGAACGTAGGTGGAAAGCAGGACGAAAAGAAGGTCCAAATCCTCGCACTTTATTCTCTTCACAGCTCGGAACGCGTCCTCAACGCAATCGATATAACCGCAATTTACCACCTCGGCAATCGTGGTGTCTACGTACTTTGCGAAGTCGTCGCTCTTTGCCATAAGCTCCTCGCGAAGTCCTGCGAACTGTTCGAAATAGACGTAGTGGCCGAGGCCGATAATGCCGATTTTTGCTTTTTCCATAAAATTAACTCCCAAAGGCTTATTATCTTTATTGAGGCTATTTTAGCATTTTTTACACTTGCTTGCGAGAGCATTTTTGTCCATTTGCGGTACAATGTGTCCAAAAAATATTGACACGCGGAGCCACGGGTGATATAATTTCGGTATAGGTGAGGTAGCCTTCACAGATTCGCACATTGGAGTGTATAGAATGAAAATGACAACTGACGATTTTTATATACGTATCGGGCGAATAGTTTTAGCGCATAAATTCGTGCTCGACGGAAAGAACCGATGCGACTATTCTTCGGGGCGGCAGGTGTACGGCTTGAGTCTTGCCGTCGGCGGCAGGGCGGAGTACCGATTTTCTTCGGGGCGGCGCTACACGGTTGAGGGCGGTGACGTAGTTTATCTGCCGCGCGGTATCGCGTACACGATAATCACCGAGGGAGAATACCATCATTACACGGTTAATTTTACCGTGGACTCGCAAGGCTCGCAGACGCTGTTTCCGGCGGACGAGATATGCGTTTTGCATCCGCTTAACGAAAAGTATTATTCGGGGGCGTTCAGAACTATTGCACAGCTTTGGGGCGAGCGCGGCTTCGGATATAAAATGCGGTGCAGCTCGATTCTTTACGGTATGCTCGCCGCCTTCGCCGAGGAAAAGTTTTCGGACGGACTTATGACGGCGGCGTATCGCAGAATAAAGCCCGCGAAGGACTATATAGACGCCGACCCCACGCGCGAGGTATCGATAGAGCTTCTTTCCGCGCTTTGCGATATGAGTAAGACTAATTTCAGACGGGCGTTTCTGTTGCAAATCGGGGATACTCCGCTTCGCTACCGCGACAGACGCTTGCTCTCGCTCGCGAAGGAGCTTTTATCCTCGGGATTTTTCTCGGTTGCCGAGTGCGCCGAGCGCTGTGGCTTTGACGATGCGAGCTATTTCGGCAGATTCTTTAAAAAGCATACCGGCATCTCTCCCGGAGAATTCAAGCAAAGGGCGTGATTTGCCAAATCGACGCGCCGCTTGCCTCGTTGAATGGAATTTTAAAAAAACGCAGGCGCCGGGGAAAAGGCGGCAATCAAAAAACGGGCGGTGATATACCGCCGGGCAAAAGGATAAAGAGGTTATAAAAATGATAGTAGGAAAAATCAGCGATGCAAAAAGATACCTTTCGGTAAACGAAAAATTTGGGGCGGCGTTTGAATTTCTCGCGGCTCTTGACGAAGGAAGCGTCGGCAGCTACGAGCTTGACGGATTTCGTGTAAACGTATTCGAGGCGGACGGTGCCGACCTTGCGAGCGACGGCAGACCGAGGGCGTTTGAGGCTCACAGAGATTACCTCGATATACACTACGTCATCAGCGGCAGCGAGTGCGTGGGATACGCCGATATAGATAAGCTCACAGTAGAGCGTGAATACGATGCCGAGGGTGATTACCTTATGCTGCGCGGGGCGGTAAACAAGCTCGTTCTATCCCCCGGTGAATTCTGTATAGCCTTCCCCGAGGACGCACATATCCCCGGAATGATAGGCGACACGCCGAGCTTTATAAAGGCGGTAGTGAAAATTAAGCTTTGATAAAAGTGCCGAGCGTTTGGTCCGAAAAGCTTTATATTCGGATGAAAAACAGACGAAAAGACTACAATTATTGTCTTTTCGCCTGTTTTTGCTATCAATTAAGCTTTGAATTTGCTGTTGACCTTGATCTTTTGGTTTGCGTTTGAGCTTGGAATTCGTTTTCGTTTCAAGATAGAAAATTGTTTATTATATAATCCACGACGTCCGAGTCGTTGGAGCATATTATCTGGTTCGCGGCTTCTTTTAAGGACTCCGAGGCGTTTTCCACCGCAAGCCCGAGTCCCCCCGCGCGTATAAGCGACAAATCGTTTGAGCTGTCGCCGACGCCGACGCTTTGGGAATAATCAACTCCGAGTCTATCGCAAAGGGCGTAAAGCGCCGCGCCCTT
The DNA here is from genome assembly GCA_045576135.1 of Eubacteriales bacterium. GTDB lineage: Bacteria > Bacillota > Clostridia > Oscillospirales > CAG-272 > UBA1740. Next base: position 3,405 of record JAZNFU010000057.1, on the reverse strand, counting down.
GCCTGCGGATTTGTGGAATATTTCAAGACCCACGCCGCCGACTATCACCGCGCACAGAAATCCCGTTGCGTTGATTTTTTCATAGCACGCCTGCCGCTCGGCTGCCGAGTGAAAATAGGCCGACACGACCTCTATATAGTCGAAGCCGTATACCGTGCTTTTGAAATCCGCGGGGAATTTGGCGTATTCCGAAATCACTCGCGCGTGATTTGGGTCAATATTATAGTATTTTTCCGGCTTTTCGACAAGCGATTCGGCGTAGCACTCACCGCCGTGGCGCGCCGTTATATGCACTTCGCACGAAAAAAGCATATCAAAAAGAAGCCTTGCGTTTTCACGGCTCATCGCCAGCAGTATGCGCTCATTGCTCTGCTTATCGTAAACCACCGCGCCGTTTGAGTGTATGAAATATCTTATATCGGGGTTATCGCGTATTTTTTTCGGAATCTCCGAGAAGGTTCTGCCGGTTGCGGTTGCGAAGTGTATGCCGCGCTCGGCGAGGGTGTGTATTGCCGCGAGATTTTTTTCGCTGACGTCGGATTTGCTGTTAAGAAGCGTGCCGTCAAGGTCGGCGGCAATCAGTTTGTATTTCATTATTTTCTCCGATGGTTTTCTGAAATTATTATGCGAATATATCGGCAGCTCTGAGCGCGTTGACGCTTTAGCTCGAATGCGAATCCTTCGTCAGCTCAAATGAACGACGAATATCGAGTTGTCGCTTCCGTATTTCATACATTTTTTGTAGTCCGACTGATTTGGCTCGGTAGTCTGCATCCACTCTGCCGCAAAGATAAAGGCGTCGTTTTTTCGCGCTCTGCTCATAGCTCCGAAATTGCCAAGCCTTGCGCCTCTGTTGGGGACGGCGATGCGCTCGGTGCTCTTTATCAGGCACATACGCTCGGTGTCAAGCTCCGCAATGAAAAGCGGCGCTCTGTGACGAAAGACGTGGTCGTTGTCAGCGCCGCGCCTCGTGTATACCATATAAAGCTTTCCGCCAAGGGTTATAAAGTGCTGTTGAGTACAGTAATTTCTTATATTTTCACCTGTTTCCCACGCAAGCTCGCGCGGCTTTGAAAAATTCAAGCCGTCCGCACTCTTTGAAATGAAGCCCGATAGGTCACCGCGAAGCGCGAGAAAATATTCGCCTCCGAAAAGCGTGAGCGACGGCTCGCAAAGACCTCTCGGCGTTTCTATCGAAAGCGAGTTTCCGATTTCTCGGACGGTAAGCCGCTCGCCGTCAAACGAGGCGCGCATAACCGAGGAGCGATAACAGCTGTGCCAAGGGTCGAGATTTTCTTCCTTGTTCATAAAATAAAAGGGTATAAGTATATCGCCGTTTTCAAGCTCCACGTATTGTGAGCTGCCGCTTCCGCTTGAATAGTACTCGTCCGTGCCGTCAACATCAAGCGTGCGGAACTCGGAAAAATCACCGCTCGCCTCGTCGTAAACGGCGTACGCCGTTCGGCGCGGAAGTCCGCGCGCGCCGTTATCGTTCAGGTACGCCGCGTAGTGTCCGATAAGCAGAATTTTTCCGCTTTTTTCGTGGTATATCGGAGTCGCGTCGCAAAGAGCTATTTCGACTCCATCGCCGATATTTTGGCGAACGAGAGTTTTACTCGGCGTGAGCTTTGACCAGCTTTTACCGCCGTCGGTCGTTTTTGATATATACATTCCGTAGAAAACGTCACAGCCCGAAAGCCTTAGCGGCTGTGCCGTCATAAGTCCGAAGCCGTCGTCAAGTATGACCGCCCTCGCGTGCGTGAAGCAGGATTTACCGTTAAAATCGGTTGAGATTTTTGACACGTTAATATTCATTTTGCCTCTCCTGTGTAGTATGCTTCAAATAATTGTTTACAAAACAGCCGCATCACGAGATTTTTACGAGCTCGAGATAGCCTCTGCGTTTTTATTTCGTTCGGAATATATTAATCAAAGACACGCTCTGATTTTCTCAATCATTTTATCAAGCTCCTCGATTGGAATGAGGACTCTATCGGATTCGGGCGGGAGCATCTCGAAAAGCTTGCCCCAGGTGTAGCCGTCCTTGATTTTCGGTACTATGTGCATATGGAAATGCGGATTCGTGTCGCCGCAGGTGCCGTAGTTGAGCTTGTCGCAGGGAAACGCCTTTTGTATCGCGCCCGCGACCTTGGCGACAGCCTCGAAGAAGCCGCTAAGTTCCTCGGGGGTGAATTCGTTAAGCTCCACCTTGTGATTTTTGAGCACGACGATACATCTGCCGGGATAATATTTTTGATATCCCGCCATATAGGATACTGCGTAATCGTTTTCGAAAATAGGCTTCATATACTGCATACACTCGTCGCCGCAGTAGTAGCACTTTCCGTCCGGTTTAAAATCAATATACATAAAGTTCACCTCCGTGGCTAATTACAGAAACCGTGGGATTATCGTATTTTGCTATCGTGTCGTCTATGGCTCGCTGAAGCTCGGAGAGCGGATAGTAGCCTATCTTGCAGGTGTCGCAATCAGCCTTACTGACGCCGTCGCTTACCATTATTATCTCGCGGCGAAGACGCATCTTACACATAGCCGTGCCGACGGACATCGCGAGTCTGTCACCGGGAATGCTCTCATCGTCCTTAGCCAAAACGAGCTTATCGTGCGCTCCGTCGTCACCCATATATTCGGGGAATTCGGGGTGCGGTCCGACACCCTCGTAGTTTGGGGAAACGAGAATTATCGTTCCGCCCTCGTCGACAAGACCGCCTTCGGCGGAGTAAAGTCCTTTGCCCGATTGCCAGAAATCCTGGTCGGCGGGGTAGGAGCTGACAATCATTATATCAGCCTTCTTCGAGGTTTTTGCGCCCCATATCTCGCGAGCGTATTTAACGCCCTCTCTGTGCGCCTTGACGTAGTCGCCCGCAACCGCACGGTATATACGAAAGTCGCCCGTCAGCGCGGTGTTTACGATAAAATCAAGACCTATAACGTCCACCCAGCTTTCGATGCAGTGGCGTACGGGGGATTCGTCCCAGCCGAAAAGATTTCCGTTGGGGTGAAGACCGCCCATAATATGAAAGAGCGCAACCGTCCGCTCGCCCGAAATGCCGGGGAACAGAATTTTACCGCCGCCGCTCCAGCCCATAACCGGGTGGGGAACTATGTTTCCAATACCTATTCTGACGTCGGTTGACGCCGCCTCGCCGGTGACGTATATCTTGCTTCCGTCCTCGGCGGTGCCCATCAAAACGAGCGACTCCTCGTCCTTGAATTCCGAGTTAAGTACGCGGTAATTTTCGTAAACCTCTTTTCCGACCTTGGAAATTATTTCCTCCTCGGTCATATATCTGTGTGAGCCGAGGGCTATGATGATTTTTATATCTTCTTTTTTGATGCCTGCCGAAAGGAGCCTTTTTATGACGGGGGGCAGAATGAGGTGCA
>JAZNFU010000056.1:0-6769 GCA_045576135.1 Eubacteriales bacterium | reverse complement strand
CCGCGGGCTTAACAGCCTCGACGTATGCGATAAGGTCGTATGCGCCGCTAAGGTCGCCTACGGTTATCTCGATAAGGTCGTTGGCTTTTGCAACGTCGCAATCGTATACGACGTAGCCGTTAACAGCCGCATATTCCTCGCCGCCGATTACGAGCGCTTCAACGCCCTCGGCAACCTCGAATATGAATGCTATACGGCTCTTAAGCTGAAGGCTTACCGAAATTACCGAGTCAGCGATATCAGCTACGTTCTTTGAAGTAGCGTCGGTGGGAGCCGCAACCTCAGCGTCACCAACGAGTGCCGCAACCTCAGCGTTTTCAGCACCGTCGAAGTACTTATACGCCTCGTTTGCGTAAACGAGCATAGCGTTTACGAGTGCCTTAAGCTCGTCGGTCGCGCCCTCGTCCGCAAGAACGAGCTTCGCGTAGCCGAGAATGCTTACCCTCGCGTATCTTACCACGGTGTACTCACCGTCCGAAACGGTTATCGCGTAGGTGATATCTCTGTGTATCTGATTGGGGCTTATAGCGTTGGAGGAAACGACGTAGTAGGTAACGCCGTCAGCACCAACGACAGTCTTTTCGGGGTCGATAAGATTCTCGCCGTCGGGTGTCATAAGCGAAATCTTCGTAATTCCGTCCATAACGGGAACGTATATCGATACGGTAAGCGAGTCGGATATCGTCACGTTGTGAAGAGCGTCGAAGTCAGCCTCGATACCGCACACACGCTCGGTTACGGTAACCGTAGCATCGGCGGTGATATTGTTAAGATTTACGCCGTCCTCCGTCGTGAAGACAAGCTCACTAAGGTAGTTATAAGCCGCACCGTCTACGTTCGTGACCGATGCAATACCCTTGTAGCTTACAGCAACACCCTTGATATAGGTTTCGGTAAGAAGCTCGTTTCCGTCAGCGTCAACCCAGCTGACAGTAACCGTTTCGGTAGTATCGTCAGCCGTCGCAAGCTTATAGGGCAGATAATAGGTGGTGTCGCCAACCGTAACCGCCTTGTTCCAGCTTGCCGCCTCGCTCGGCGTGTAGCCGTCCTTTATAGCGAGAGCCTTTCCGCTGCTAACCACGGTAGCGCCGGCAACGTTATAGCAACCGCCGACCACGTCAAGCACCGCCGTATTGGCGTTGGTAACGCGCGAGGTTGTAGCTATGTAACAGTTAATGAAGTTACAGCCGGTGAAGGAGCCGGATTTACCGCTCGATTTATGGAATTCAAGCGTGGAGAGCAGGTTGGGATATTTACCGTCGGCGTCGGGCGTTGCAACGAAGGTGGTGTTGGTAGCCGAAATGGCAGACAACGAGTTATGTGAGATAACGCTTGCGCCGGGATAGAGGTTAACTATAACCGAATCCTTGTAATGAACGGTTCCGCGAAGACCGCCGGTATGACGTCCGGAGGAAACGGTACCCTTATCGTTGTTACCGATGACGTACGCGTCGTCCAAATAAGTATTGGGGTTGAAGATGGGATAGTAGTCGGCGAAGGTGGAGCAATTGAAGGTTATCACGTTATCACCGATGCGCGAGGTCAAACCGTTATACGCCTTATCGGTCGGAAGCCAATCGTTACCGACTCTCACCGCACACTCGGAGGTCTGAGCGCAAATTACACTCGTGCCCGCCCCGTTCTTCATATTAATACGCATCATCGGGATAACATCGGCTATGGGTGCCGAGCCGGTATCAATAGACGCGCCGGGCTGAGAGGAGAACAGATAAAGCGTCGTTCTCTGAGTCTTTGCATAACAGCCCTCGGGAAGCTCGAAGTCACCGAGCCCGATAGCGTAATCGGTCATTACGGGGTCGTCCGAGGTAGCATTTGCGTAATAGGTAGATCTCGGCTCGCTCGATTTTACCCACTCGCCGTCGACAAGATTGTAGACGTTCATACTCTTGTCGTACATTCTTACGGGAACCTTACCCTCTTCCTTCTTACCGTCGTACTGAAGAATGTAGGTGGTACGGTCAAGCTTAATGAAGTAGTTATTATTCGTCACGACCTTATGTCCGTTAAGGTCGATGTAAATATTGCCCATAAGGTTTACGTTTACGGTCTTATCCGTGTATATATCTTTAAGGAGAAGAATTACCTTGTCCTCGCTCGCGACACCCTCGTCGTTATACTTGGTGTCAAGCATAGCCGCGTTCATTTCGGAAAGCTCCTCGAACTTACCGCCCCAGGCGATAAAAGTACCGTCAAGCTTGGTAATGGCGTACTCAGCCTCAACGTTTGCAATCTCGTCGAACACCGCGTAAACGGTTATCGAGGATTCGCTTCCGTCAGCGTAAGGAAGGCTCGCGCCGAGGTTAGCCTCATAGGGCGTTTCACCCCAGCCCAAGAAGTTGATGAATCTGTATTCGCTGAATCTCCAGCCGACGGTAAGCCCACCGTCGTAAAGAGCATAGTTACCCGGAGCAACGAGCATTTCCTCAATACCGGAATCGGTAACGAGCTTAACGCTTACGAGCTCGCTCTCGCTCACGGGCTGGAAATCGATATATCCGCGGGAAACGACAGCCTTATAGGTCTTCGAGCTGTGCTTGATATCGTAGCCGACGAAGTTTCTGATGGATATATCCTTATCTATAAGAGTCATAGCGGCAACGTCCGAAAGAAGCTCGATCTTGTCACCGGGTACGGCTGCCTCGTAAGCCTTTTCGAAGGTTTCGTACTTAACGCCGTTAAGCTTAGCCTCGTAGTGCTTATCCGAATACCAGTTTCCGCTCCAAACGTCCTGAGTATATTTAACTATACCGATATAGCCGCCGGTCACGGCGCCGTCCTTCGAAAGCTCGTGAACGGTGCAGGCAAGCTCAAGAAGCTCAAGCTCGCGCCAATCCTCAGTAGAGTTGGTCGCGGTGCCCTCACCTATCTTAAGTCCCTTTCTCGAAAGGAAATCAAGGCTCGCCGCGTAATCAAGCGCGGTCTTATCGGCTACCGGACGGAAAGCTCCGCTCTCGTCCTTCGCGATGTATACAGCCGAATAGTTTACGGTCACGTTACCCTTACCCATCATAAAGTAGGATTCACACTCGGTAACGCTCTCGGTAAGGTCGTTCAGATAATACTTCTGTCCGAGGTTGGTCATAGAGAATTCGCTGTTGTTGACGGTAACGTCAAGTCCGTCCTGCGTATTGAAGGCAATTCTCGCGTACTCAACCGAGCAATCCTCGAATTCAACCGTCGCGTTGTTACCGCGCAGAACGTGGTTGTTGTTATAGCCAAGGAGCTTATCCTCGTCGTTGAACGCGAGCTTATTACATTGCTCGATATCGCATCCCTCAAGCTTTATCCAAGGCTTCAAGGAGGTGTTAGGTCTTGCCTCACCCGCAAGGTGAGTGATAATCACGTTGGCAGCGGCGAAAAGCTCGCTGTCCGTAACGTAGATATGAGGTCTTTCAACGATTTTCGTAATTACGGTGGGCTCACCGTCACCCTCGCCCTCGCCGTCACCCTCGCCGGATGCGGTAGTGCCGTTATCAACGACCACCTCGGTAAAGAGAATCACAGTGGGCGTTGCCTCGGTCTTGATAACCGAGGAGTTACGGCCGACGCCGTCTATATTAAACAGCTCCGAATCCGAAACGACAACCTCGGCGTTATTAGCCTGACGGATAACCGCGGAGTTGTTGCCGTAGCATACGAGCTCGGAATCGGTAACGGTAACCTTACCGCCGCGCGCGTTCACAATGGGGGCTGTAGCCGAGCCGTTGGCGTTCACGGTGACAGCGTCGATAACGAGCGCCGCATTCACGTTATTCTCGATAGCGAAAACGCCGTTTACCGCAGAGTAGTTAACTATGTTACCGCCGGTAACGGTAAGCGTAGCACCCTCACCGTCCGCGTAAATAGCAGCCGCCGCACCTCTGCCGACGACGGCACCGACAGCCGAAGCGTCGAGCGTGTAGCCGCCAAGGTCAAGCGTAAGCGCAACGCCGTCAAGCGAAGCCGAAAGCACCTCACCCGCGGAAAGCTTTACGTCATTCGTAAGCGTAATCGTAACCGCCTCGGGCTCATCACCGTCAGCGACCGTCTGTCCGTTCGCCGCCGCGAAAGCATCCGAGAGCGATGCGTACTCGGTATCTCCGATTTTAGCAACCGCCCCGTCGGCAGCAAACGCCGAAACGGCGATAACACCGAGAAGCATCGAAATCGAGAGCACGACTACGAGTATTTTCTGCAATCTTTTCATATACTAAGACTCCTTATAATATGCTTTTTATTTATTGTAACATACGGCGGCGCATTTTTCAATTAACTTTTATAATAAAATTTGGGCGCGCTTTTTATGAAATATTTACATAAGGAGGCGAAAAGCGAGCGTTTTTAGCCGAATTTTCGGCACTTTTACGCCCGACGCGCCCGTCACGTCGGGCGGTGCGAAAAAAGTTTCGGCTTTTTTCCTGAAGCGTGTTGACTTTTTTGGAGCTGTGTGTTAGAGTTGTGGTGACGGCACGCGCACGAGGATTTTCACGCGCGGCGGCGAAGACGAAAAAGAGGTAGAAGCTATGCCAAGATTTACGAAGGTCGATCCGACGAACGGACCTATCACCCCCGCCGTTCTGAAATACGCATTTCCCGTTTTTCTCTCGGCGATAATACAGAACCTTATGACAGCCGCCGACACGGCGGTGCTCGGAAATATGGCGGACAGCGTAGCCGTCGCCTCGGTCGGCGCTACGGGCAGCATCATAGCGCTCCTGGTCGCGAGTATGTCGGGCGTTGCCGAGGGCGGAAAGATTATGATTGCCCGAGCGTACGGCGCGCGCGATTATTCAAAGTGCAAAAGCGTAATGAACACCTCCTTGATAGTAGCGGCATCGCTCGGCGTTTTGGTCGCGGTATTCGGCTTGATTTTCGCGCGACCGATACTCTCGTCGATGAACTGTCCTGACGACTGTATAGACGGTGCGGCAGCCTACCTTTCGATATACTTTTTGTCCGCGCCCCTGACGCTTATATACAACTTCGGCGCAGGCATTATAGCTATCTCGGGCGACAGCGTAAAGCCGATGAAATATATGCTGATTTCGGGCGTGTCGAACTTAACCCTCAATATTATTCTGTGCCTCCTGCTTCAAAACAAGGTAGTGGCGGTTGCGGTAGCGACCGTCGTCGGCACGAGCATCAGCACGGTGCTCGTAATCAGAGATTTGCTGAAGCACGATAAATTCGCCCTCGATATAAAGCACCTGAATTTCAATCCAGGAGAGTGTCTTACCGTCTTCAGATACGGTATACCGATGGCGTTCAATACCGCGCTTTACGCCTTCTCGAACGTGCAGATTCAGTCGGCTATAAACTCCTTCGGCTCAGCGGCTATCGCCGGCAACGTCTCGGCGGGTTATCTTGAAAGTTTCTTAACCTGCATCACCAGCTCATTCTACTCTGCAACGGCAGTCTTCGTCGGTCAAAATCTCGGTGCAAAGAACGAAAAACGCGTCGATAAGTCAATAATTGTTTGCACTTCGTTCTGTTCTTGCATAGCAGAGGCGCTTGCACTCGTGGTTCTTTTCTTTGGAAAAAGTCTGCTTTCAATATTCATTCCGGGCGATGCGGCGGCAATCGCCTTCGCCACGGTACGTATGAAATATATACTCCCGATATACGCCGTCGCTGCCGTAAACGGATGTCTTTCGTCGACTATTCAGGCGTTCGGCTACACCTATATACCGACGGCTAATTCTATTTTTTCGGTGCTCGTTTTGCGTATCGTATGGATGGAGCTTATCTTCCCGAAATCCCCGACGCCCGACACTCTTTATTTCTGCTACACGGTTTCCTGGATACTGTCGTTTTTAATCTGCTCCATAGCCTTCACCGTAATTTATTCACGCTTCAAAAAAGGAAAGCTCTCGCAGATTTAGCACGCCACCGCTCTCCCTCTCTGCCACGGCGTATCTCCGCCAAGGCTATCGGCGGCTATCTCGCTCCTTGGCAAAGGTATATCCAAGGCTGACGGACATCTCGCGCTCGGCAAAACATAGCCAAGGCTGACTTCATCCTCGGCAAAGCAACAGAGCCGTAAGAGCCGCAAACGCCGTCATCACGGCGGCAACCGACCGTGCGCCAAGACCGAGCGATAAGAGCCTGTGATGTATATGCCCTCCGTCCGCCGAAAAGGGATGCCGACCGCACGCCGCGCGCCTTATTACCGAGCCGAAAAGCTCCGCCAAAAACGGCGAAAAGGCAAAAATCAGCGAGCCGTCGCACTCGCCGTACAGATAGGTCACAGCGGTAAAATAGCCGAGAAACGCCGCCCCCGACTCACCGAGATATATTTTGGCGGGCAGGTTATGCGGCAAAAATCCGAGCACCGCGAAAAAGAGCACTGACGCCCGGGCGCACCGCGGTGATAAAAACAAAAGCGGCACGAGCGATAGCGTTGCGAGCAGTCCGTCCGAGCCGTCGAGCATATTAAATGCGTTCATTATAATAAGTATAAAAAGCGAATTTCCGAGAGCGCGCAAAAGCTGTGTACCGAGCACCGCCCACGCCGCAGGGGACGGAAAAATCTCAAACCCGCGCGCCAAGCCCCCCGCCATATAAAGAGCCGTCACGAACGACAAGCCGCCCTCAAGCGTCAGCTTTTCGTACGGCGAATAGGAATAAATATCGTCGAGTGCGCCGATGAACACAGCCGCACCGCCGCCGAAAAGCTGCAATACGGTCAGCCTGTCAAAGCTCCCGAAGCTCCCCGCCCCGAAAATCTCCCCGCAGCTCTCGAAAAACCGAGTGAAGTCGGAGGCCAAGC
>JAZNFU010000055.1:0-12761 GCA_045576135.1 Eubacteriales bacterium | reverse complement strand
TGCCCTTCGTTATAAGACAGAAGATGCCCACAGAGGGCGTAACCTCCTACTACGACTCCGTGTTCGGTGAGATTTCTATGAACAACTCCGAGCTCCAGGACCAAATTCTTATAAAAGCTGACGGATATCCGACCTACAACTTTGCACACGTCGTCGACGACTACCTTATGGGTGTTACGCACGTCGTACGCGGCTCGGAATACCTCACCTCCACCCCGAAATACGTTCTTCTTTACGACGCGTTCGGCTGGGAAAGACCGACCTACGTTCATCTGCCGCTGCTTATGGGTAAGAACGAGGACGGCTCGGTTTCCAAGCTCTCGAAGCGTCACGGCGCGGTTTCGTTCCAGGATTTGCTCGCGGACGGCTATCTTCCCGAGGCTATACTCAACTATATAGCGCTTCTCGGCTGGTGTCCGACCGAAAACAAGGAAAACGAGTTCTTTACCCTCCCCGAGCTTGAAGCGGCGTTTACCATCGACGGTGTTTCGAAGTCCCCCGCGGTATTCGATTTTGAAAAGCTTCTTTGGTTCAACGGCGAGTATATACACAAGCTTGAGGACGCGAGCTTCGCCGCGCTCGTTGAAAAATATATAACTCTCGATATACCGAAAACGCTCAACAAGACGAAGATGCTCGCGCTTCTCAAAACGAGAATGTCGAAGCTTTCGGAAATCGACGAAAAAATGGCGTTCTTCGTTAAGCTTCCCGAATACGAAAAAGAGCTGTTCCTCAACAAGAAGAACAAGATTTCCGAGTTCGAGAGCGTAAAGAATATTCTCGGCGAGGCGTACGCGCTTCTTTCGGGAATTGAGAGCTTTGATAACGATACGCTCTTTGCAAGCCTCGCACCGCTTACCGAAAAGCTCGGTATCAAAACCGGAACGCCTATGTGGTGTATTCGTATAGCGGTTTCGGGTATGGCGGCAACTCCCGGAGGCGCTACCGAAATTATGGAGGTTATCGGCAAAGCCGAAAGCCTTGAGCGAATCACCAAGGCGATAAATATGCTTTAATATAAAACGCAAAAAACGCATCGGCTGACTAACGCTCCGATGCGTTTTTATATTCGCGTTTGCAAAATGCAAATTTAAAAGCAAAAAATTGATATTACAGCAAAATCGAGCAATACGCCTTAATTTCGTAGCTTTAAGTTTACAAATTCGACCCTTTCGTTATCCTCAACCGAAATTTTCGGCGGCTCGATGAACATAAAATCCTTGAAAATCACAGTACCGCCGCCCCTCACGACAAGCTCCTCGCCCTTTCCGCAATTGAAGTCGGAAAAGACCATTCCGTACGAGTTTTCAACGACGATTTTGGAATAAAAGAGCTGGCAGGAGCTGAAGACGAAGCCGTGCCTCGCGCCGAGAATCTGTATGCCTATTCCCGAATTTTTATCCGAATGATTAAAGGTGCAGCCAACCGCAGAGCCGTGGGAATTATTATTAGACTGACCGTGGCGGTTATCGATAAGAAATCCGGTTTTGTTTGTGCTGAAATGACAGGCTGAAAACAGATTGTTGCCGCCGTTATTTATACAGCCAAAGAGGTTGTCTGTACACAGCACGTTCGTAAACGAATTATACTCGCTGAATCTGAAAATATTAAGCCCCGCGCCGCATCTCATAATCCGGCAGTTAGTGACGGTGAGCGAGGAATCTATCGCGTATCCCGTGTCGCAAAGCGTTATACCGCCGCCCGAAAACGAGGTTATAAAGCAGCCCTCAATCATAGAATTTTTCGGCTGAGGCTTATCGCGGTTATAGTCGGTAGCGTCACCCATAAAGCGTATTCCGTGCCGCTCACCGAGTGTGTCGGGAGCTTTTACGTCTTTTTTCGCACCGCTCAGAAAAATACCCCTTACCGTGCAAAACGAGCCAAGCTCTATCGCCGCGCCCGAGGAAACGTCCTCCGCTAGCTCCACACGCGTTGCGCGTCCCATACCGATAATCGACGTGCCGTCAGGCATCCTAACGCCGCTGATAACGTAGGTACCCGCACCGAGTAGACATACGCCGTATTCATTCAGCCTTTCCTCAATTTCAAAGCTTACGTTCGCGCCGTCGGCACGCGCGGGGAGAAAATATCTATCCATATTTAAAAACCACACCTACAACGAATTTGATACTGATATTATAAACCGTCCGTCAAGAATTTTCAAGTCCGAGTCCGCGAAGGTCTGCCATCGTGTGATTTTTCTCCGCGTCGTAAAGCGCCCAAATAACTCTCAGGCTTTGAAGCGCACTTCTGCCGTCGGTGAGTGGCTTTTTGTCGTTAATAACGCAATCGACGAAATGCTTTATTTCGTGCTGTGTCGCCTTGCCGCGTCCCTCCTCGCGCGTCCAAATAACGTTATACTGCTGTCTTTCGGCGCTTCCGAGCGGCTTATGCTCGCCGTTACCGTTGTAAAGTCTTATTTCACCGGTCGCCCATTCAAGCTCAAGCAATCCCTTTTCCATCATAACCTGATAATCGTATGACATTCTCGAGCCTCTCGCGCCCCAGGTTGCTCCGTGATATCCTATCGCGCCGTTTTTGAATTTCATAACGACGGCACTCGTGCCCTCGCGAAGCATCCAAGGCGTACCGTTTCTCGTTCCGACGTGAGCGCCCTCAACGGGCTCGCCGAGAAAACGAAGCAAAAGGTCTACGTAATGGCATCCGTGGCTGAAAAGCTGACCGCCGCCGAGTCTTGCGGTTGCTCCCCAAGATTTGTTGCCCGTTATATCGGTGGTAGTAAGCTGCTCGGTCCAGATAGACATCTGCATAATTTCACCGTACTCGCCCGAATCCACGAGCTCCTTAAGCTTTATTATCGCGGGGAAATAGGGCACGGGGTACGCGCACATAAGCTTAAGATTTCTTCTCTCACACTCCTCAATAAGCGAAAGACATTCCTCCTCCGAATTGCAAAGCGGTTTTTCCATAAGTATGTGCTTGTTATGGAAAGCAAAGAACATTCCGCACTCGTAGTGAAGGTCGTGCGGAAGCGCTATCATAACGGCGTCAACGTCATCTACCATATCTCTGTAACTCGTGAATATTTTCGGGTTGTTTCCGAGCGCAAGTGCAACGCTCTCTGCTCTTTCGCGAACGACGTCGCACACCGCTACGATCTCAACAGCTCCCACCTGCTCAACTCCCGCAACGTGAGTTTCCATCATATGTCCGCAGCCGATAAGACCGAGTCTTAATTTTTCCATAATGAAATCCCTCTTTCTTGACAAGCGAAAAATTCTGTGTTATACTTGTCACGGTTAGATTATATCACGAATGATGCAAACTGTATTTAGCAAATACGGTTATAAATTTGCACTATCGGGTTAAAATGCGAGGTGAGAATTTTATGCGTTACGAAAGCACGGCTTTACCGGATGTGATGTCGGTTGACGGCATATACTCGGTTCTGAGGGTTGATTTTTCAAAACCCGGCGTCGGAATCGGCGAGGCACACGATTTTCCGGAGCTTTCCTTCGTCAGCCGCGGTAAGCATTACGCCGTAATTAACGGTGTTGAAAGAGAAACGGTTGCGGGGAATCTGTCAATTATCGCACCCGGCTCCTTTCACAAGTGTGCGCGGCCGAGTGACAGCGAGCTTTTGATTATCAGCTTTGCGTCCGACTCCCCCGCGCTTCGCGACCTTTACGACCGCAGCTTTCTTATCTCACCGACGCAAGAGCTGACTCTAAGAAAAATCGTAGACGACGGGCTAAAGCTCTTTTGCCGCCGCGCCCCCGGCTCCGACGTAAGCGGTATGATTCTCAAGGACGGCGCGGACGAGCGCGCCTTATATAAAATGAAAAAGGAGCTTGAGCTTTTTCTTATCGATATTCACAGAAGCTTTGCGGATAGCGCGGACACCCCTGATTCCTCGCAGCTGCGCCGCGAAGAAGATTTTATGCGGGTTTGCAAATTCCTTGAGGAGCATATCGGCGATTCTCTCTCGGTAAACGATATCGCAAGCGGAACTAATATGAGCGTGTCGAAGCTGAAAATCCTCTTTAGAGAAAAGGGGACGGGCGGCGTTATCAACCATTTCACGAATATGAAAATAGAGCGTGCCAAGCGTCTTATCCTTGATGCAGATATGAATTTTACGGAGATTGCGCTCTCGCTCGGCTACGATTCCCTGCACTATTTTTCAAGGCTTTTCAAAAACCAGACCGGAGAATCGCCAAGTAAATATAAAAAGAGATAACGACTCGGTTATCTCTTTTTTATTGGTGAAGCTTTTACCCTAATGCGCCGCAGCGCAATTAATGAACACTTGTGTTCAATTAATGATTACGAAGTAATCAATTAATGCAACCTCGTTGCAATTCATTGCGTAGCACGTCCGTGCTACGCTAACTCCTTAAGTCCCATATAAAGCTCGTAGTATCTGCCCTTTTGGGAAAGAAGGTCGTCGTGGTCGCCGCGCTCGATTATCTCGCCCGCCTCAAGCACCATTATGGCGTTTGCGTTTCTGACGGTTGAGAGTCTGTGGGCGATAACGAAGGTGGTTCTGTTTTTCATAAGTCTATCCATACCGTGCTCTATATGGCGCTCGGTTCTGGTATCGACCGAGGAGGTTGCCTCGTCAAGCACGAGTATCGGAGCCTTGGAGAGTGCCGCTCTTGCAATATTGAGAAGCTGTCTTTGTCCTTGCGAGAGGTTTGCGCCGTCACCCTCAAGGACGGTTTCATAGCCGTTTTCAAGCCTCATAATGAAGCTGTGCGCGCTCGCGGTCTTCGCCGCCGCTATTACCTCGTCGTCCGTGGCGTCAAGCCTGCCGTAGCGGATATTTTCCATAACCGTTCCGGTAAACAGATGCGTGTCCTGAAGCACCATCGCGATATTTTTGCGAAGGAAATCCTTTTTGTAGGACCGAAGCGGCTTGCCGTCTATCGTAATGCTTCCGCACTCGATATCGTAAAAGCGGTTAAGCAGGTTCGTTATAGTCGTTTTACCCGCACCCGTCGAGCCGACGAAGGCGATTTTCTGTCCCGGCTTTGCATAAAGCGATATATTTTTAAGCACGCTTTTTTCGGGTGTGTAGCCGAAGGAAACGTCCTTTAGCACGACGTGTCCCGTGATTTGCTCCTCGGTAGCATCGTCAGCATCAAGCGCCTCGGTAGGCTCATCCATTACCGCAAACACGCGCTCCGCGCCCGCAAGAGCCGCAAAGACCGTGGATATCTGCATAGATATCATATTAATCGGCATTGAGAACTGTCTTGAATATCCCGCGAAGACGGTAAGCGCACCCGGTGCGAAGCCCGAAAGGCACATAAGAACACCGCCCACGCCAACCGTAAGGCTGTAACAAATCTGTCCGATATTTCCCATTATGGGGCCCATAACGCCGCCCCAGAACTGAGCGTACATCTGCTTGTCGCGCAAATCCTCGTTGAGAAGCGAAAATTCCTCGTTGCATACGCTCTCGTGGTTAAAGACCTTGATAACCTTGCCGCCGCTGACGGTTTCCTCGATATAGCCGTTTACCGCGCCGAGAGCCGCCTGCTGTCCCTTGTAATACTTAGCCGAGCGCTTACCGATAATGCCGCCGCCCTTGATAAAGACGGGAACGAAAGCTACGGTTATAAGCGTCAGCCAAACGTTCGTCGTAAGCATAAATACGAAGGTTCCGACGATCGTTACGACACCGCTGACGATAGAGGTCAAGGAGTTGTTGAGCATCGTGTCGATGTTATCGATATCGTTGGTAAATCGGCTCATTACCTCACCGGTGGGGTGAGAGTCGAAATACTTTACGGGCAGCCGCTGAAGGCTTGAAAAGAGGTCGTTTCTTATTCTCTGCACCGAGTTTTGCGACACGGAGAGCATAAGCCGCGCCTGAACGTAGGAGCAAACGGCGGATACTGCGTAAATAAAGGCGAGTATAAGAAGCGCTGTGAAGACGTACACGGTCACGTTTTCCGCCTTGCCGCCCATAAGCGCGCTGACGAGGGGCGTCGACACAAACCACTCTATAATGCCGTCGGCGAAAATCTCAAGCGGACTTTCGGATATCACGGCGTCGGGGTTTACCTCAAGCGTTATTCTGTTTATGATAGGTGCTATAAGATAGGACGCGCAAAGCGAGGTCACCGTCGTCAAGAGCATACACAAAAGCACCGCTATGAGTCGGTATTTGTAGGCGCTGACGTAGGCGAGAATGCGTTTTACGGTATTGCCGAGATTTTTCGGCTTTCCGCTCATTCGTCGACCTCTGGGGCCGCCGCCCATACCGAAGCCCTTTTTATCCTGCGCGACGCTGTTATACCTTGCGCGAAGCTCGTCAAGCGTTCTTGCCATCGTCCTCATCCTCCTTTTCCATCTGTGAATAGTAAATTTCCTGATATTCCGTATTCTCGGAGAGCAGCTCGCGGTGCGTGCCCATACCGGTAATTCTGCCCTCGTTCATAACGATAATAAAGTCGGCTTCTCTTACCGAGGAAATTCTTTGAGCAATTATAATCTTCGTACATTCCGCAAGGTCGTTTTTGAGCGCCGAGCGTATCTGCTTTTCGGTTGCGGTATCTACCGCGCTCGTCGAGTCGTCGAGTATAAGTATTTTCGGCTTTTTGAGAAGCGCTCTCGCTATACATAGCCTCTGCTTCTGACCGCCCGAAAGGTTCGAGCCGCCCTTGTCGAGCATAGTTTCGTAGCCGTCGCCGAACGTGCTGACGAACTTATCAGCCGCCGCGTGCGTTGCCGCCGCCACCATTTCCTCGTCGGTTGCCGAAGCGTCGCCCCAGCGCAAATTTTCCGCAATGCTTCCCGAAAACAGAAGATTCTTCTGAAGCACCATTCCGACGCCCTCGCGCAGATTGTAAAGCGAGTAGTCGCGCACGTTCACGCCGTCAACCAAAACCTCACCCGAGTCGGCGTCGTAAAGCCTCGCGATAAGCGAAACGAGCGTCGTTTTTCCCGAGCCGGTCGAGCCGATAACGCCGACGGTCTTTCCGTGGTCGATTGTAAGATTAATACCGTCAAGCACCGAATCCTCGCTGTGCTTATGGTATCTGAAGGACACGTTACGAAACTCGATTTTACCGCTGTCAACAGTCTTTTCGGGGTAAGCCGCACCCTCGTCCGAAACGTCGGTTTTCTCGTCTATTATCTCGCAAATTCTGCGAGCCGAGGCGAGTGCGCGCGAGGAGGTCATAAAGAGCATCGTAACCATCATAAGCGAGTGCAAAATCTGGTTAACGTAGGTGATAAACGCGCTGAGGTCGCCGACCTCCATACCGCCCTCGATAACTATATCGTGACCGAACCAAACGACAGCGATGGTGGTCGCGTACATAAACACGTTCATAACCGGCATAAGAAAAATCATAACGCCGACCGCGTGCATTCCCGCATCCTTGAGCGAGGCGTTCGCACCCTTGAATTTCTCGGTTTCATAGTCCTCGCGCACGAAGGATTTTACAACGCGCACGTTGGTTACGTTTTCACGAACGGTAGAGTTTAAGGCGTCGATTTTTGTCTGCATCTTGGAAAAACGCGGAAATCCTACCGAAATTATACCGAAAATCGAAATAAGCATAAGCGGTACGGTCACGGCGAACACGACCGAAAGCGAGGGCTTTAAGGATATCGCCATCACCAGAGCGCCTATCATCATTCCGGGCGAGCGAAGCGCCATTCGTAAGAGCATATTAACGAAATTCTGCATCTGCGTAACGTCGTTCGTAAGCCTCGTTACGATAGAGCCGGTGGAAAATTTATCGATGCTTGAAAACGAGAAGCCTTGAAGCTTCGTATACGCATCGCGGCGCAAATCCGCGGCAAAGTTGACCGATGCCTTCGCACCGAAGTACGCACCGCCCACGCCGCCGAGCAGCATAAGCACGGCGGTAAGTATCATAAGCAGGCAAATTCCCGCCGAATTCTGCCAAGTGAGCGTGCCGTCCGTGCCTCTGTTTATTATGAGCGACAAAAGCTTCGGCATCAGAACCTCGCCAACAACCTCGACTATCATACAAAGCGGCCCCAAAATAAAGTAAGGCAAATACGGCTTAACGTATTTCATCCATCTTTTCATTATATATCCTCCTGTGCTTTTTCAAGCTGTTTTTCCATATTCCGTTGCATTTTATTAAGACAAGAGATGTACATATCAAACTCCCCCTCGGAAAATCCATCGAACAGAGTTTGGTCAAGCTCGGTAAATTTTTCCTTTGCCGATTTGAGAAGCCGTACTCCGCGCTCGGTCACGTTTACCTCGTTATAGCGCGAATCCTTGCCGAATTTTCTCGTAATATATCCGTTTTTCTCAAGCGTTTTCAAAGCACCCGTGACCGCCGCGGGCGTTATTCCCACAAGCTCGGCGAGCTGCTTTTGCGAGCTGATGCCGCCGTTTTTATGAATGCTTATAAGTATGATGTGTGCCGAGCGATGTATGCCGATATCGCCGAGGGTGGTATCAAACATCCTCTTGTGCATACGGTCGGTCGTAATCATCATACGAATAGCCTCGGTGAGCTTTTCCCTATTCACTCTGACGCTCCTTTTCAAAAAAACAATTAACTACTTAACTATTATACTACGAAGGATAAAAAAGTCAACAAAAAAACAGCAAATTTCATATTTGTTTACATTTATATTGAAAAAGGCGGGAAAACGTGGTAAAATACAGTAACGATTACAGAACGGGGAGTGAAAAATGAAGAACACGACTCTTTGCTATATAGAAAGGGGCGGAAAATATCTTATGATACACCGCACGAAAAAGGAGCTTGACGAAAACCGCGACAAGTGGATAGGTCTTGGCGGCAAGCTTGAAGCGGGCGAGTCCCCCTACGACTGCGTACGCCGCGAGGTTTTTGAGGAATCCGGACTCGTGCTCGATAAGCCACGCTACCGCGGCATCGTCACCTTCGTGTCTGACGAGTGGGGCACCGAATATATGCACCTTTTTCAGTGCACCGAATTTCACGGCGAAATACGCTCGGAGTGCGACGAGGGCGAGCTTGAATGGATTGACAAGCGAGAGCTTTTATCGCTTCCTTTATGGGAGGGGGACAAAATTTTCCTTGAGCTTTTAGACCGTGATATTCCCCACTTTTCCCTAAAGCTCGTCTACCGCGGCGAAAAGCTTGAATCTTACGCCCTTGACTAATCGGTAAACTCCTTACGGAATTTTGTAAATATTGCTATGTAAAGCAGACTGCTTTTGGTAAAAAATGTAATTATTTTTCTTTTTTAGTTATTGACACGAAATATTATTTGTGGTATACTACTGTTGCCAAACATATTTTAAGCTCTCTTTTCACGCGTGGGCGCTTGCATTGGATAAAAATGCAAACGCTCCGCTTTTCAGCGTTCACGCGAGAGAGCTTTTGTTTGGCGACAATTGGGGCTATGTGTTTTTTGTGCGCTGACCTCGGTTGGCGCACTTTTTATTTTGGAGGAAATATGGCTAAAATAGACAATCTGGGCAGAATCGTGATACCAAAGGAATACCGACAGAAGCTAAATCTCAAAAGCGGCGACCCGGTAGATATATCGATTGCTAATGACACGGTTAATATAAAAGCGCAAAAAACGCTGTGTTGCGTTTGCGGTAAGACCCTTGACGCTAATTGTACCGTCCCCTTATGCCGTGGCTGTATCGACTTCGTTATAAAATGCCGAGATGCTTTGGAAAACGGCAACTGATTCAACGCAAAAACCGAGCTCTTTTTTGGGCTCGGTTTCTATATATTAAAACGAAAACACAATTACTTTAATAGCTTCTTCCTCTCCTTATAATCGGGGAGGACTTTTTCTATTATGGCGTAAAAGCGCGGCGAGTGATTCATCTCAAAGGTATGTGCAAGCTCGTGGACGACGACGTATTCCCGCGCCGACTCCGGATAGAGCATCAGCCGATAGGAATAGGATATATTTTTCTCGCCCGAGCAGGAGCCGAAGCGAGTGCGCGCCGAGCTGATGCGGATTTTTCCGTATTCCGCGCCCATAATTTTCGCGTAGTGCTCGGTAAGTGCGGTAAGATACGCCCTCGCCGCTCTTTTCATAGCGGCTATATCCTTATTCGTCATATTGTCAAGCTTCTCTGCTCGCGCGCCCTGCGAGGCGATTTTCCCCGCAATCCATTTTCTGTGACGGTAGATAAGCTCCTCTATAAAATCCGCGCCCGTGCCGTATGGCGCTATGACGTAAAGCTTTGCATCACGCACGCGCAGGGTTACCGTTTTTCTTTTTGCATATTTGATTTCGTATTCCATAGCTCGCCCACCCGTAAAAAAGGTCAAAATCCGATTTTTCATTTTCAACGGCGGCAAATCCGAATACCGCCAAGAATATTTTAACACAAGTCGGGGCGATTGTAAATGCCTTCAGCGGTCTTTGGCTTGGGATTTTCGTTTTTTAGCTCTTATGCGGATATGTGCCGCGCGCACGCCGTCCGAAACGGCGGGCAGAGTGTCGACTGAATGAAGCTCGCATACGGAGCGCGGCGTATTGCCGCTTTCAAAATATCCGTACTCCACCGCCCCCTCGTATTCGTAGCACTCGTCGTCGGGTACAGCACCCGAGCGCGTGCAATAGGGCAGATACAACAGTCCATCGGTAGAAAAGCCGTCGGGTGATTCGTTATTTTTTAAGATTTGCTCGTGAATTCTTTGCATAACCGCATCCCAAATCTGAAGATGGCTCGGTGACACGCTCCCTATTTCAGCACTCCTATCCTTATAGCCGCACCAAATCCCCGCGCAAACGTAGGGAGTGTAGCCTATGAAAAGTCTGTCGCGGTCGCCGCCCGACGTTCCGGTTTTTCCCGCGGTATCCACGACACCGCCGAGGGTAAGCGAGCGAGCGGTTCCAAAATCCACCACCCCCTCAAGAAGCTTATTCATAATTTTCGCCGTCGACTCCCGGAAAATCCGCCGCTCGCTCGGCTCGTTCTTGATTATGAGCTTACCCTCGCCGTCGTACACCTCGCTAAAGCTTATATCGGTACGCAAAACGCCGCCCGATTGAAAAACGGTATAAGCCGAGGTAAGCTTTCTCAGCGGCACGCCGTAGGATAGCTGACCGAGCGCTAAGGGCGCTACGTCAACGTCGGTGATTTTCCCACCGCTTTTATTATATACGCACCGAACGAGCGAGTCAAAGCCGAAATCGTTTTTAAGGCTGTAATAAATATTCTCGCCCCCAAGCATATTATACATTCTCACCGCCACGGTGTTTTTTGATTTCGCAAGCGCGCGCCACACGCTTATCACGCCCTCATAAACGTCGGGTGAATTGTGCGGATAGACGGTATAGCCGTCTCCGCTTTTCCTTACCGTCACGGGTGAATCCTCTACGGTCGTCGCCCAGTTGATTTTTCCCGAATCGATAAGCGGTGCGTAGAGGGCGAGCGGCTTTAAAACCGAGCCGGGCGTTATATTTTCCTCGGCGTAGTTCATAATTCTCGCAGCCCTTTTTTGCCCTACCGAGCCGTATATGGCAAGAAGCTCGCCGCTGTTGCTGTCGCACACCGTAAAGGCGTAGTTAAGTCCGTTTTCGATTTCCGAGGGGAAATTGTCCGTATTTTTGAAGTATTCGTCAACTATCGTTTGAATTTCGATATTCTCGGTGGTATAAATCTTATATCCGCCGCCCGACAGAAGAAGATTTGCCGCCCGCTTTGAAATAGCGTATTTATCCATCAGCGCCGCCGTGACGTCGGATATTACGGTTTCGGTAAACCAAGAGTCAGCCGCCCCGCCTCCGCCGCTCTTTTCTACGAGCGAGAGCGGCTCCGACCTTGCCGAAAGATACGCCTCTTGGTCTATGACTCCGAAATCCCGCATCGCGTACAGCACTCGGTTGCGCTTTTCCACGCAGGCGTCGGGGTGCTTGTAGGGATTATATTTCGCTGGGGAATTCGTTATTCCGATAATCGTCGCCGCCTCGGCGAGTGTAAGCTCGCTCGGCTCCTTTCCGAAATAGCTCACAGCACCCATACCGACCCCCGCCATATTTTCGGTCATCGGCACGACGTTAAGATACAACTCAAGGATTTCATCCTTGGAGTGCTCGGACTCCATACGGTACGCGCGCAATATTTCGGACAGCTTCCTTCTGAGCGTGCGCTGATTGTCACCGCTTATATTTTTCACCGTCTGTTGAGTTATCGTGGACGCGCCGAAAACGCTACCAGAACGAAAAATATAGTTGAGCGCCGCGCCGAGCGTGCGCCGTAAATTAACGCCGCCGTGCGAATAGAATTCCCTATCCTCCATCGCGACGAAGCCGAGCTTCAGGTAATCCGAAATTTCATCAAGCGAGTATTTGACCTTGCGGACTCCGTTTTGCAAAAGCAGCTCGGTTTGTACCCACTCACCCTCGCCGTCGCGCGCGAAAAGCTGAGTACCGCCGACACCGGAGCTTCTGAAAAGCGCCTCGTCAGCCGCGTAATCGATATTTTTTCGCACGCATAAGTATACCGATGCGAAAAATATTACCAAAAGGATAGCAAAAATCAAGAGCGAAACCGAGATAACCGTAAAAATTTTCTTTGCCGAAGACATAAAAAACCCCTATGCGTTTTTTGTAATTTTTCCGCATAGGGTGTTTCGGTATAAGACTTTATTTTTGGAAGACGTGGATTTAATATACAACTCGGTTGAGATAAAGTCCGTGCGGCGGCGCAGTCTGTCCCGCGTTTACACGGCGGTGCGAATCGAGTATTTTTCCGACGTCCTC
Source organism: Eubacteriales bacterium (assembly GCA_045576135.1). GTDB lineage: Bacteria > Bacillota > Clostridia > Oscillospirales > CAG-272 > UBA1740. The sequence goes on along the minus strand of JAZNFU010000055.1, from coordinate 74 downwards.
GGGGGTAAATCTTCCGTATGCAACCTCGACCAAAGTGCCCACGATTATCCTTACCATATTGTAAAGAAATCCGT
>JAZNFU010000054.1:0-2341 GCA_045576135.1 Eubacteriales bacterium | reverse complement strand
GAGCAACCGCCGCTTTTGTGGTAGTCTTTTATGTGTTTTTTGTTTACTGAATATTGGTTTCTATGTAGCTGTCTGCATCAGCGGGAGCGGTGATCTCAACCTCTCCTATGGTGATGATGGAAACCGATTCGGCGTGTGCGGTAGCCGTTTCTCCTATGCTCATATCAAGGCTTGCTACAAGCTTTTGGATATTACCGTCATTGTCAAAGTACATCTTGTAGCTTACGTCGCCCATTATGGTTGCGCCGGGAAGTCCGATATTTTCATATACCTGCGTATATTTCTCGCCGCTTACAACAAAGTTGAGAACCCAAGAGTCACCATCTTTTTCGAATTTGATGTCTTCGAACCAGCTTTGAGGAATGTCAAGAAGGGTGCTTTCGGACGGTTCAATGTTCATATACTGCTGTTTGAACGCATCCATATCGACAGTAGCCTTGCCTTTTACACCGCCTGAATTGGCATATATAACACCGTCAACGTACCAAACTTCCATATTGGCACTCGGTTCTATGTCGTTGTATACGTTCATATATACGTCCTCTCCGTTGATCTTGCTTTCGGAGGAGATCGCCATAGTAAAGGTCTCGGTTTGAGTGGGGTCGGTTGAGCGAACAACGAAGTCCATAGTTGCCTTTACCGAGTATGAGGTGGCATCCGCCAGCTTTTCTTGCGAAAATTCATAAAGCTGCTCGGGGGTTTTGCCCACAAGAGTTTCAACGCCTCCGGTGCCGTCCGTATCGTTACCGTTGCAGGACGCAAAAGCAAACACAGAAAGCACGATGCATAGAATGAGTGCGAGTAGTTTTTTCATAGTCAAATTCTCCTATATTATATTTATTGTGCGGTTTGCCTGCACACAATGTATTATAAACTCGTAAAAAAATGATGTCAAGCATAGCACCGCTTTTTCTCCAAAATAGTCAAAGTTTGCAAAGATTATTTGTTAATATTTAACAAAAAATGCAGGAATGTATAAAATGTTTGTTTTGTTCATACTTTGGTAATTTTTATCTGCTACAATAATCACCGCTTTGTAGTGTAGACAAGAGGGTGGGTTGTGTCATTTTCTCTTACCTATGCATAAATAAGTGATTGAATAAAGATTTGTTATCGGAGGCGTAAAATGGTTCTCGAGAATCTTCAGGTAAAGCATAAAGCGTTTGGCTATGGAAGCATCGTTGAAACGCAGGGTAAATACATTAAGGTCAGATTTGAAAATTGTGAGAAGGTATTCGTATATCCCGATATCTTTGAAAAATTTTTGTCACTTGCCGACGGTACGGTGAGCGAGGATATTGCGGCTGACCTGGCTGCTGCGAATCTTGTGAAGCAACAGATAATAGCGAGGAAAAACGAGGAGAATCTTCGCGCTATGACTAAGGGAATAGTTATACCGGGTAAGGAGCTTTCTCCTGACGGCGAGGACGACGACCGTAAGAATTCCGAAACTGAGGAAATCTGACGGGGTGGTCGATGGATTTTCGACGCTCTCGGCGTTGGACCCTTGATTTATCTTGACGTCGCGTTATCTTTAATATGAATATTCGGGTGGACTGTGATATTGCGGTTCGCCCGAAATTCGTTGTATAACGAAAATTACGCCAATATTGGCGAGGCTTAAAAGAGGTTAGCCGGCGAGAAAACAACGTGCTTGTAGGGACAGGCGTCCCTGACTGTCCGAGAAAACAATAGATATTACGATATAACCGATATGGGAACGGTTTGTTGTTCCCGAATTTTGCGAGAATTAAATTCATTCCAAAACGGACAGTCGAGGACGCCTGACCCTACGGTGTATAATAGAACGTGAAGTGAACGCGTTTGTGGGTAACAAGTAATCATTGCACGGCTGATAGACCAATAAAAAGCAATCCGTGCACAGCCGATAGTATCGGGGCTAAGCCTAAAACCGAAATTCCTTCGGTTATATCGGGGAATTTTTATTTGCCGTGGGGTTCTACGGCTCTGTGCGCTATTTCACCTTGACAAACCGGAATTAATATTATATAATTTATGTGCCGTTAATTTCACCAAACGGCGAAATTAACCGTGCTGCCTTGTGGCATCACGCCGAAAATCGAGGATTTTCGCACATTCCTTGAAATATAGTCGTTCGTGCTTGCTTGCGAGCAGACAGACACGAACTTCGTATATTATAATATTGTTGACTTTAGTTTCAAACGAAGGAGTTTTTATGGAAATTTGGGGTTACGTTCTTGCGGCTGTCTTTGGAGCGATCTGCCTTTTGCTCTCGCATCTGGCGTATAAGCTCGGTATGCCGAAAAAATACACGAGGAAGCTCGTACATATAGCCATCGGCTTCGAGTGGGTGATTTTG
>JAZNFU010000053.1:0-3600 GCA_045576135.1 Eubacteriales bacterium | reverse complement strand
ACTCCCGACAGAAAGGCTGACCTTCCCTTCCTTATGCCTGTCGAGGACGTATTCTCCATCTCCGGTCGTGGTACCGTTGCTACCGGTCGTGTAGAGCGTGGTACTATCAAGATGGCTGACGTTGTTGAAATCGTTGGTCTTACCGAGGAGAGCAGAAACACCGTTGTAACCGGTATCGAGATGTTCCACAAGCTTATGGACTATGCAGAAGCCGGTGATAACGTAGGTCTTCTTCTTCGTGGTATCCAGAAGAACGAGATCGAAAGAGGCCAGGTTCTTGCTAAGCCCGGTTCTATCACTCCCCACACCAAGTTCGTTGGTCAGGTTTACGTTCTTACCGAAAAAGAGGGTGGCCGTTCCAAGCCCTTCTTCTCCGGTTACAGACCTCAGTTCTACTTCAGAACTACCGACGTTACCGGTATCATCAACCTTCCTGATGACGTTGAGATGTGCCGTCCCGGCGATAACGTAAATATGAACGTTGAGCTTATCACTCCTATCGCTTGTGAGAAGGGTCTTCGTTTCGCTATCCGTGAGGGTGGCCGTACCGTTGGTTCGGGCGTTGTTGCTGAAATCCTTGGCTAATTCTTAACCGAGTTTAACTAACAACAAAAAGTTTGTTGAGGGTAGTTCAAGTTTTTTTGAACTTGAGCTACCCTCGAATACTTTAAGGGGGTAGGGAGATTTGGAGCGAAAATTCGGGTTGTCCCGACCGTGAGGCGTATATGAATACGTCGAGGGAGGGAAACGTGAATAGATAACGACTCTGATTTAATGGGGAAATTCGTAGAATTTCAACCGTAGATTTCAACGAAGGATTATGCTTTCTTAACTCGTTTGTGAAAAATGAGCTTATTATATTCTTTCAGTCGTTTTCGTTTTCGCCCAAATGTACCGCCCCGACAAATAAAACACATTTTTTGGGGATTGGTGAAAGTCCATACCGGCAGTAAAGTCTGCGAAGAATGGGAGCGTCCAAGATGCTTCCTTTCCCGACGGGGTGAAATTCCTCGACCGACGGTAAAGTCCGGATGAGAAAATAAATGTGCTTTGTGTATAGTTATATAATTTAAAAGACTTGAATATTATATAGCTATATACAGAGTGGAATATGAGCTGCGCTCGGCTGTGCCCACCGCGCGCGAAAAATCCCCGCTGTTTTGCGGGGATTGTTTTTTTGAAGGATTTGAAAGCCTCCACAAGTGACGGAGAAATGGCAAACCGACCACAAAATATTAAAACTCATAGGAGCTTACAATGAAAAAAATCACTAATATACAGCTTGAAACGAGAAGGCTTGTCGGAATGGCGGTTTTTGCGGCGATGTCGTACGCCGTTACCTTCGTATTCCGCATTCCCGTACAGTTTTTGACCTTTGATGCAAAGGATGCGGTCTTGACGATAGCCGCATTCGTATACGGACCGACCTCGGCTCTGATAATGTCGTTTATCCCTGCGTTTGTGGAGTTTATCACTATCAGCGGAACGGGATTTTGGGGATTTCTTATGAATTTTGTTTCCTCCGCCTGCTTTTCGTTCACCGCGTCTTTGATATATAAATACCGCCGCAATTTCAGCGGAGCGATAATCGGTCTTTACGTTTCGGTTGCGGCAACGACCGCATTTATGGCTCTTATGAATATGCTCATAACTCCGATATATATGAAGGTGCCGACCGACACGGTAATGAAGCTTTTGCCGTCACTCCTCTTGCCCTTTAACTTTGCGAAAGCGCTTATGAATTCGGCAATAGTAATGCTCCTTTATAAGCCGATATCCACAGCCATCAAGCGCGTAAAGCTCGTGCGCGTAACGGAAAATGCGCCTACTGCCACACGGCTCGGCTTTAACAAAAGCTCGCTCGTTATGGCGGCGATAGCACTCGTAACGCTCGGTGCGGCAATCGCCGTGTTCGTGATTATCGCGTAAAAAACGCGAGAATATATGCAAAAACCGCACCACGCGGCGTGAGGAACGCGCGAAAACGCCGCTTTGCAACATAGACGAATAAACAAAAAGCACCGTCGTATGCCAATCAAAGTTGACATATAGCGGTGTTTTTGTAATCTAAAGTTAGAATTTGCGCAGGAGAGGTGCTGTACCGAAACGCCCTCAAAAAATACTCGGTAGACGCAGCGGGGCTATGCCGCGATGGGTGCTTTGAGCGCACGAGGCGAGCACAGCTCGCTCCTTGGAAAACGCTTTAATCAAAGAAGGTAAACAAGAGAATTGCGCTGATGCCGAGCGCGAGTACCAGAGCGTTTTTGCGTGTGAATTTTTCGCCAAAGAACAGCATGCCGAGCGCGAGTGTGAAGAGAATTATTCCGATGTTGAGTGTGGGGAAAAGTATGGTGCTGTCGAGCATACCCGCAAGAAGCGTGTTGAGAAAATTACAGCTTCCGAAGCAGATACCGACACCCGCCGCCGAGAGAAATGTCCTTTTTGGATTCGTTATAACCGTCGGCTTTGCAAAAATAGATAAAAGCGCAGATACCGATGCGGAAATGACGAAAGAAATGATTATCACCGCCGAAATTTGCGAGGCTGATGGGGAGGTGGGCAAATACTTTTGATAAACGCCGAGCGAGCCGGCAACGAGCATTGCCACTGTCAGCGGTACTATGTATCCGAGGTTGCTTATTTTCTTCCCAAAAGAGTTTTTGCCGAGTTCTGCCTTTTTGATAATTTTTTTATCGGTGCTTGAATTTTTGCTGCCGGATATGATAAGTGTCGGGATAACTATCAAAATTCCTATTACCTTTGGCAGTGTGACTTTTTCATCCCAAAAGAGCATACCTGCAAGCGTTGGAATAACGAAGCCCATTGAGTAAACCGTGCCGCAGATTGAAGCCTCGCCGTTACGGAGCGCTACCGTGTAGCACCATTGTGAAACCATTGAAAACAGAGCGTATATAGCTCCAAACAGCATCGATATCGGTAAAAGTCCCGAGAAAGCGGTTGGGTTTACCGCGAACAGTAAAACCGCACCCGATAGGAAAAGCGTGCCTTGTGTCAGGAAAAATCCTCGCTCGCCGAACGTCTGTCCCGAAATACTTTTTGAGAGCATCGTGCGCCCTCCGCCGAGCACTATGCTGAGCGTTAAGTATAGAGCACTTGTTAAGTTCATAACTATACTCCTTTCATTTGCTAAATCATTATAACACACGGAAAGCGGCAAGTAAATAGCGTCGTTTGAAGAATTTTATCCAAAAGTTGTATGATTTTGACTTTTTTGTGCGGCTTCACTGTGCACCGCCGCACAATGAATTGCAACGAATTGCATAAATTGATTATTTTGTAATCATAAATTGAACACGAGTGTTCATAAATTGCGCTGCGGCGCATTAGGGTTGCAATTCAATTCACGGAGCGCGAAGCGCGAGAAATCACGGCGTAGCCAATTCACGATGCATAAGCATCAATTCACGAAACGCACAGCGTTTCATTTCAAGCACGCACAGCGTGCATTTGTGCCCTTGTGGGCAAATAAAATCCGTCCGCGACGGATTTTATTTTCTAAGCCTTCTCCGGAGAGTAATCGGCGAGAAAACAATGTACTTGTAGGGACGCCTGTCCCTACGGTGCATAATAGAACGCGAT
>JAZNFU010000052.1:0-2322 GCA_045576135.1 Eubacteriales bacterium | reverse complement strand
CGACCGTGATTATCGGTGCGGCGTATTCTCCGCCGCCCGAGGCAAATGCGCGTCGCTCGATTTCCCTTTGATATTCAATAGCCTTTTGTGGCGTCGCACCGTAGTCTTCCTTGAAGACGGTACAGCACACGGCGCTGTTGGAATTTTTACCGTCGCGAAGACGTCGGCTCATTCCGTTTACCACGACGCCGCCCTCCTCGCTCGCCGCCGCAACGACCTCACCGCCCGGGCACATACAGAAGGTGTATACGCCTCTTTTCGCGGTATCGTGCGACAGATTGTACTCAGCGTGTCCGAGAAGCTCGTTTCCCGCCATTTTTCCGTACATTGCGTAATCTATATCCCGGCACGGATGCTCTATTCGCATACCGACCGAGAAGGATTTTGCCTCAAGCGAAAGTCCCAAGGACAAAAGATTCATATAGGTGTCCCTCGCGCTGTGACCGAGAGCCAAAACCAAAGCACCCGCAGGTATTTCACCGCGACTCGTCAGAACCGCCCTTACCTCTTCTGAGGAAAATACGGGTCGCTCAAATCGGGTGTTATAAAGAATTTTTCCGCCGAGGGATAAAATTTTGGATATCATATTATCCACTACCGTGGTAAGAACGTCCGTGCCTATATGAGGCTTTGCAACGTATTTGATATCCTCGGGCGCGCCGAATTCAACAAAGCGCGAGAGAACGTAAGAGGAAATGGGGTCGTTTATTCGGGTGACGAGCTTGCCGTCGGAAAACGTGCCCGCGCCGCCCGCACCGAACTGAATGTTGGTTTCGGTGTCCAGAACGTGCTCGCGGACGAATTTTTCATACGCCGCCGCTCTTTGCGAAACGTCACCGCCGCGCTCAAGAATTATCGGGTTATATCCTCGCTCGGCGAGCATAAGCGCGCAAAACAAGCCGCAAGGACCCGCACCCACCACGACGGGCGGTGAGGAAAGCCGCTCGCTTCCGGTATCACATTCTATAAAATCGCAGGATTCGGTGCGTCCGATACCGAAGCGTGAAAGCTCCACATCGCTTAAGGCTACGTCCTCCGCCTCAACGCTCACCGAATAAACGAAGAAAATGCTGTTTTTATTCCGTGCGTCGACGCTTCTGCGATAAATACGGCACTCGCCGCCGCTCGTTACGCCTGCCGCCTTCAATTTTTTCACAGCAACCGAAAACGCCTCTTTGTGAGAGGCGCATACGGGAAGTTTAATATTATTTACGATGAAAATCCGATTTTTTGGATTCATTTATAAAACCTCTGTATGACAAAGCGTTGGATAAGGAAAATATTACGAGCCGAGCGCGGCAGAATTTTTCCGGTACCTCGGCACCTATCCCAACCGTCTACGCTATCAAATTGAAGGCGTCGTAAACCAAAGCGGTAGCGTCGGGTGTCTGCGCGTTATATTTTGCAAAAAGCCAAACGACTATTGCCGCAAACATGCAAATAAGCAGCGAAAGTATCGAAGAAACGCTTATAAATTTATTCTTTTTGTTCATTTTCAGCACACCTTAATTGTAGTTTTCATTTTTATGCGACTTTAAAAGCTTACGCATAAGAAATCTTTTAAGAGTGTCGGGCGTGTAATCTCTCGTAAGAGTACAGTCGAAGGCAACCGATATCGTTCCGGTTTCCTCCGAAACGACGATGGTAACCGAATCGCTCGTTTCGCTGATACCGATAGCCGCCCTATGTCTCGTTCCGAGGCTCGCGTCAACGTCCGAGCGCCTCGTGAGCGGAAGCAAACAGCCCGCCGCGGCAATCCTGCCCTCGTCAACTATCACCGCACCGTCGTGAAGCGGCGCGTTATTGAAGAATATGTTGCCGAGCAGTAAGGAGCTGACGTCCGCGTTTATCGCAACGCCGGTCTGTATTATATCGTCAAGCTTCGTCGTTCTTACCAAAACGATAAGCGCACCGGTTTTCGAGTCCGAAAGGTCCTTGACCGCTTGGCAGATATTCTCAATCGTGTTGTAGTAAAGCTGACGCTTTTTCTTCTGCTCACTGAGATTAAGTATACCGCTTATAGAGCCGGAGCCGACCTTCTCAAGCGCACCTCTTATCTCGGGCTGGAAAATAATTATCAGGAACACCGCTCCGATATTGAATACTCCGGAGAATACGTAGTTCAGCGCGTGAAGACCGAAAATATTGGAAAGCACGAGTATCAGCACGCAAATGGCAATGGCTATGAGAATAGCGCCCGCCTTTCTTCCCTTCAAGAAAGAAAATACGCACATAAAGAGGACGGTAAGTATCAAAATATCAATAGCATCGACGGGAGAAAATCCGACGAACGCCGTTTTTATAAAATCGAGAAAGGCGCCA
>JAZNFU010000051.1:0-3326 GCA_045576135.1 Eubacteriales bacterium | reverse complement strand
TTACCCGCTCTTGTATATCGGGTATGGGGGTCACGGCGGAGCTTCTTTCGAAAAACGGTATTAAGGTTTATAGTGAAAACGAGATAGAAAAGCTGCTTTCCGACGTTTTTTGACAATATTCGTTGTCATATACCCGCATTTTTTCACGACGTGGCATAATTTACCATTGAACAGCGTCAAAATACGTGATATAATAAAAACACGATTTTTCATACGGAGGTTTATATGAAAATAACGCTTAACCCCGATAAGAACATAGTAGATGCAATCAAGGATGGACTTCGCGCAAAGGGCGGATATTGCCCCTGCCGCCTTGAGAGGACGGAGGACAACAAGTGTATGTGCCGCGAGTTCCGCGAGCAGATTGCCGACCCGGATTTCGAAGGGTACTGCCACTGTATGCTGTATTATAAATCGAAATAATTTAACAGCCGGGCTTCAAGAAGCTTTTACCACAGCTTCTTCGAGGCTGCCGAAAAGCGAGGTTGCCGTTATTTTCCACGGCAACCTCGTTCCGTTTTAAAATTTACCTTTGCGCGCCGTATACGCGTATAAAGGCTTTGCATTTACGGACTCTCGAATTTCTCAGCTCCGAGTACGGTATCCTTTATCTGCCCAAGCTCTCCCGCGCCCATAATTATTATCGTTCCCTCGGTTTTATCGAGTGCCGAGAGGATATCCGCATCGGCCGAATACTCAGCGCGCTCGCCTATTTGCTCGGCGAGTCTTTGCGAGCTTATACCGAATATAGCCTCCTCGCGCGCCGGATATATATCGGTCAGTATTACGTAGTCGGCAAGCGAGAGCGAGCGGACGAAGCCGTCCCAAAACGCGCGCGTTCGGGTGTAGGTGTGCGGCTTGAAGATAACCGTGATTTTTTCGCCGCGCCACGCCGACACCGCGCCTATCGCGGCAGAGATTTCGGTCGGGTGGTGCGCGTAATCGTATAGCACGCGCCGTCCTCGGTACTCGCCGATATATTCAAGCCTGCGGCTCGGTGCTGAAAAATCGCGAAGCGCCGCTCTTATCACCTCCGACTCTATTCCGGACTCAAGCGCGCACACGGCGGCGCACACGGCGTTGGCTACGTTATGCGAGCCGAGAAGCGAGATACTATAGGCTTCGGTGAGCGCACCGCGGTGGATGCTGAAGCGACAGCCGCCCGCATAAAAGCTGTCTAACGCATAGCGGTAATCAGCCACGCTCGATACGCCGTAGCTGACGTATGGCACGCCGACCTTATCTAAAACCGAAGCGATATTTTTATCATCGGCGGGGAGTACGGCTAAGCTTCCTGTGCTGTTGATATATTTTAAGAAGGAGTCAACGACAGCCGACTCGTCGGAAAAATAGTCGGGGTGGTCGTACTCCACGCAGGTTATGGCGGCAACGGTCGGCTCGGTCGACAAGAAGGAGTCGCGGTACTCGCACGCCTCGTATATAAACGTATCCTCACCGCCTATCTCAAACGGCTCACCCGATGCAAGCTCAGCACCGATAGCACTCGTGGGAGCCCTTCCCGCGCGCGAGAAAATCGCGTGTATCATAGAGCTGACCGTGCTTTTACCGTGAGTGCCGGCAACGCCTATACGCGAGGGGTGCTCCCCCATAAGATAGGAAAGAAAATCCGCACGCGACACCCTCGGTACGCCAAGCGAGCCGAGGTATAAAAGCTCGGCGTCGTATTCGTCAACAGCCAAGGAATAGACGGCGAGTGTCGCCGTACAGGCAGTCATAACGTCAGGCTCGTGCGACACGCTGACGCCAAGCGCACGCAGACGCTCCGTATACGCGCCGGGGCTTCTGTCATATCCGCTGACGCGAATACCACGCGCAAGGCAAATTCTTGCAAGCGAGTACATTCCCACGCCCCCGATGCCCAAGAAGCGTATATGAGGTGAGCCGACCGATAAAATTTCGGATATTCCTTTATATCCGAGTCTTGTATTTTTATTCGACACGCTTTTAGCTTTTTCCTCCCGTGTTAAAGATTTAGTAACGCAAAATTTCAAATTTATATACAGTTAGTTTAAAAAAATACGCATCTTGCGTTGAATATTTTTCACAAACTTATTGTATAATATATTCAGTTAATCAAAAAACTGTTAACAGGCAAAGACGAAAGGAATCACACCAATGCAAATTACAGATATCAAAATCAGAAAGTTTTTTGACGAGGGTCCTATGAAAGCGGTCGTATCGGTCACCTTCAACGACTGCCTTGCGGTACACGATATCAAGGTTATTTACGCTCGCGATAGGTATTTTATCGTTATGCCCTCGAGAAAAAATGCCGACGGCACCTACAGAGATATCGTTCACCCGATAAACGCCGCCTTCAGAAACGAGCTTGAGAGCGCGGTTATCGACGCGTATCACGTTCAGCTCGTGGCAGCTGAGCACGATGCCGAGGCCGAGAGCGATACTGTAATAATCTAAAGGGTCATATTCCGTGCCAAGCCTTGCACGGAGGAAATAGAAGAATGAGAGATAAGAATTCGACGCACGTCGGGAATTGTGACACACCCGCGCCATCGAGACTTATCTCTCATTCATTATTTTTTGGGCTACGCCCGGGAGAAAATATGAAATACGTTTTATTAGTCGGATATTTCGGCAGCGGCAATCTCGGTGACGAGCTGACGCTCTCGGTTATACAGCGCGAGTTTGACTCGGCGGGTATAGCGTACAGAGTTTTTTCGGGGTGCGGCAGGATCGGCGCTCTAAAAAATCTTCTATGCCTAACGCGAGTGCTCGCAAAAAGCTCTGCTGTCGTTATGTGCGGCGGCAACCTTTTACAAAACGAAACGAGCAATCGCTCGCTTTTTTATTACCTTCATATAATCCGCTCGGCGAAAAGTGCGGGCATTCCCGTCCTCTTTGTATCAAGCGGCGTCGGAAAAATAGAGGGTTTTGGAAAACTAAAGTTTACAAAAGATACACTTTGCGGTATAGATTTTTTCGGTGCGAGGACATTCGGGGACCTTGCGTTTTTCGGGGATATCGACGTTGGCCGTAAGCTTTTAATGCCCGACGCGTGCTTTACGCTCACCGAAATGACAGCAACGAAGCGTGATGGCTTTGCCTATATCCCAAAATCCCCAAGCGAGTCGCGGCTAAAAAAAATCGAGCATATATCAAGCCGTCTTGACACGGCGCCGATAATAATTCCCTTTCAGCCGAGCCGCGAGCGAGCGAGTGCCGAGCGCATCGCAAAAAGACTCGGCGCGCAGGTTTTTGAGTACGAGTCGCACGCGGAGGTGTTAGAACGGCTTTCACGCTGTCGCTTTAGCGTCAGCGGGCGCCTACACGGCGCGGTACTTTCA
>JAZNFU010000050.1:0-6616 GCA_045576135.1 Eubacteriales bacterium | reverse complement strand
CGCTTGGCCTCCGACTTTATTTTTTCAAGGTCGGCGAGTGCCGCCCTTCCAAAGAGCGTAAGCTCTATTTTTTCCGCGCGCATATTCTCAAAGTCGAACCTGTAAAGCTTTACCGCAACGCTCGCCTCGTCGAGCGAGAATTTCTCGCACACCATAGCTCGAAGTCCGGACTCAAGAGCCTCCTTTGACTCCTCTGCGTACGCGTGCGAATCCGAAAGCGCGCCCCCTTGTATCTCGCCTATAACACCCTCGATATCAAGCGTCGGAAGCACGCGCACGAGCGGCGAGAGCGCGGCGAAGCACAGCAAAACGCCGAAGGCGAAGCCCGCGGTCCGCTCCTTATCGTTGTAGAGAATGAAGGAAGCCGCCGCTATCACGAACGCCGCGAAAAGAAGCGAGCACAAATATTCGCTCATAAAATCGCCACCCCGCTTTTCATAAACATTATCACCTCAAAAATATAAAGAAGAACCGACACGCCGTATACCGAAATGAGCGCGTCGAGCGAAAAGCACAGATAGGAAAGTCCGCCACCGCCCTCACCTACACCCAAAAAGGAAAGCAAGCCGCCGCCCACCGAAAGTATGGCTCGGTATAAGAGCATCATCAGAAGCGGTGCCACGGCGAGCGTCAGAAAAACGTATATCGCCTGTGCCCCTATAACGCTTTTGGCGTAGGAAAGCCCCGCGGCAAGCGAGGAAAGCGAGGCGGAAACCGTACCGCCGATAACGGGCAAAAGTCCGCTTGCGGAATATTTTGCGATTCGCATAGCCGCGCTATCGCGCGCAGAGCATATAACACCCTGAAGCGCGATACCGCCCATAAGCACGGCGCTCACGATGCCGAGCAGCCACATAAAAAGCGAGCGGGCGCGCAAAAAGAGCGAGCGAATCTCGCCGCCCCCGAGCGATGCACAGACGCAAAGCGCGAGCATAAAGGCGACCAGCGGCAGCAAAATCGGAAGAAATATTCCCGACACCGCACCGAAAACCGTACCCATAGCGGCAGCCTCGGCGGCGGCACCGTTCACTCCGCCTCCCGCAAGCGTTACACCCGCGGCAATCGGGATAAGCGCGGAAAACATCTCGCTCATTTCAGAGAGCGCCGCGACAGCCGACTCCACGAGTCCGTAAATTTTGCCGTATATCCCGATTACCGCGAGCGCCGTAGCGGCGGCTGCGGCGTATCTGCTCTCGCACAAAAGCGAGGCGAGCGCGATAACTATGACCGCACCAAGCACGAACGCCGAAAAGGCAAGAATATCCCCTCCACCCGAAAACGAGGAAACAATCTCCGAGAGCAATGCTTCGACGCCTATTTCCTCGCTAAGCTCGCTCTCCGTTCCGAAAATATCGTAAAACTGTTCAAGATAGTCCTCGGCGGTATCCTCGGCGGCGGAGCAGACGCTGCAAAAGGAAAGTGTCAAAAAAGTAAACACAAGGATACAAAATACGCACTTTTTCATTTCAGAAGCTCCCCCACCGAGCGCAGAACGTCGAGAAAATACGGCATAACCACCGACAGCATCTGTACCCTGGTGAAAAGATTCAAGCCGTCAGATGCCGCCTTTGCGCCGAGCTGTTGACAAAAATCCGCGAAAAATCCGCCGATATAGCCTATACCGAGCACCCGAAGCGCCGCCGTCCCGATATTTTCGGAAAGCTCGGACGGATATAAATCGATAATCTCCTCTATAATCGGCTTAACGCCCTCAAGCGTGACGAGCAGTAAAAGAACCGAGCCGAAGGCGAGATAAAGCCTTGTCCCCCCGAAGCCGAGCGTGTCTAAAACGTAGGTGCAAACCGCGAGGATAACCGCTATGCCAACGAACTCCGTCACAGCCCGAACACCTCCGCCACCGAACGCAAAAGCTCGCCAAGGCGCTCAACGAGCAAAAGAAGAACGAGGATTATGCCGCCGAGCGAAACGAGCATCGCCTGCTCATCCCTGCCCGCCTTTGCGAGAATCTGACAAACTATGGCTACTATCATACCAATTCCCGCTATTTTCATTATAAATTCAATAGCCACACCGCACCTCTATATAAAAAGAATAACGACCGATAGACCGACGGCACAGCACACGGCGCGAACCGTGCTGACGCTGCTTCGCGCCCTCTCGCGCTCGCTCTGCGCCTCGCGCTTAAAGCGCTCGTGAAGCCTTGCGGCGCGGCTTATTTCCTCGTCCCTGCCCGCCGTTCCGAGCACCCCAAAAAACTCCCGAAGCTCTCTGAGCGCCTCGTCCGACACAGAAAGCTTATCCTCGATTTTCATAAAATCCGAAAGAAAATCGCACTCGTCCGAAAATTTCAGCCCGATATGCGAAAGCGGACAGTGAAGGCTTGACAAAAAGCTTCCTATCGGGGACGAATAGGTCGATATCTGCCGACGGATAGCCTTGGCAAGCTCCGCGAAGAATAAGTACTCGGCGCACCTGCGCTCAACCCGTCTTGAATATTCAAACGCGGGCAAAACGGAGGCTATAAAAATCGCACTCAAACCTAAATACTTAAGCACCCGTCAAGCTCCTTCGATACCGAAACCGTGTATTTGCCGCCCACGCGCGAAATACCGATAAACGAGCTGAAAACGCCCTTTGATATAAGTCCTGAAAGCTCACGCTTTTCAAGAAGCTCGGAAAGCGAGCCCGCGTGCGCCGTCGCGATTACGGGTATACCCGACAAAAACGAGTATTCAACCTCACGGCACTCGTCGCCCATAAGCTCGTCAACCATAAGAATTTCGGGTGACATCGTTCGCACCGCAATCTCTATGCCCCGACCTCTTGAATATCCCGAAAGCAAATCAACCGAGCAGCTCTCGAATTCCGCGGGGTCGAACTCCGCGCGCTCGTCTACGACGACGACACGCCGACAGCTTCGGCGGCTTATACTCCCCGCGAGCGAGCGAAGCGCGGTGGTTTTTCCAACCCCCGGGGGCGAATAGATAAGTATACCGCCCGCCGAGTCAAGATAAGCCGAGTAAAGCTGCTCGGAAATCTCGCACTCGCGCACGGGAATTCTGAAAACGAGCGAGCTGATATTCGATACGGTAGGCTCGCCCCCGTCGTATCTCGCCACGCCGCCGACGCCGACGCGTATTCCGTCACCCATCGATATATAGCCGCGCTTTATCGTGTCGGCGTGGGCGTAAAGCGAGCCGTCGGTAATTTTTCGTATTATGCGCGCCACCTGCTCGTCCGAAAGGCGCGAGTCGAGCCGCACCGAGCCCGAGGGAAAGATGACGAAGGACGCCCCGGGACAGCGAATACGAATCTCGCGTACAGAGTCGACGCCGCCGACCCGATTTCGCCCCACCGCTTCAATCTGCCGCGCAAGCTCGGGGGGCAGCACTCCGAGCACTCGTCTGACCGCGCGCGACGCTACTTCTGTTCCATTCATATTTTTCTTCCTTTCATTTTTATAAAATAACAAAATGTTCACGCCAAAAATCTTGACATTTTCGAATACTTATGGTAAAATATCCCTTGTAAATCCTATCTTTTTCGGGATTTTTCATTTTTTATATCCACCGGCGCTATCTGCGCCACTTCCGCAACCCACGGCGATCTTTACCGCCACCACCAAAAGAAAGGAAACAAATGAAATCCAAAGGAATAGTAAGAAACATTGATGAGCTTGGTAGAATAGTTATACCTAAGGAGATGCGTAAGGCTCACGGAATCTCAAACGGCAGTCCGGTTGAAATAATCTCGGACGGTGAAAAAATAATCGTAACGAAGTACTCGTTATCCTGTAGTCTTTGCTCGTCTGGCAACGACCTTCAGGACTTTATGGGTGGAAAGCTTTGTTCCGCCTGCATCGCGCGCATAAAGGAGCTTTGATAAGCCGAAATTCAAGGGTAAAATTTTCCAAATAACCGTTTTACGACTTGATTTTTTCAACACCTTTGTGCTACAATATATGCAGATACCAAAAAAATAATTAACGTTTGAAAGGAATTATACAAATGAAAATCGTTACCTTCGGCGAGCTTATGCTGCGTCTTCAGCCCTACAACTATGAAAGATTCGTACAGTGTGACCACGTTGAGTTCACCTTCGGCGGCGGTGAGGCAAACGTAGCCGTTTCTCTTGCCAACTACGGTATGGATGCGACCTACGTAACCAAGCTCCCCGCACACGCGATAGGCCAGGCGGCTGTTAACAGCCTTCGCCGCTATGGCGTTGACACGACGAAAATCGTTCGCGGCGGCGACAGAGTAGGTATTTACTTTAATGAAAAGGGTGCTTCCCAGCGTGGCTCGGTATGTATCTACGACCGTGCCAACTCGGCTATCGCAAAGGCATCGCGCGAGGACTTTGACTGGAACGCTATATTCGAGGGTGTGGATTGGTTCCACTTCACCGGTATCACCCCCGCGCTCGGCGCAAACGTAGTTGAAATATGCAAGGACGCGTGCCGTGCGGCAAAGGCGAAGGGTGTTAAAATTTCCTGCGACCTTAACTACCGCGGCAAGCTCTGGACCCGCGACCAAGCGCGCGAGGCTATGACCGAGCTTTGCAAGTACGTTGACGTTTGCATTTCCAACGAGGAGGATGCAAAGGACGTATTCGGTATCGAGGCTGAGGCTACCGATATCTACGGCGGAAAGCTCAACCACGACGGATACAAGTCGGTTGCTAAGCAGCTCGCTGACAAGTTCGGCTTTGAGTACGTTGCTATCACGCTCCGTGAGAGCCGTTCGGCATTCGATAACGGTTGGTCGGCTATGCTCTACGACGTAAAGGCTGACGAGTATTGCTTCTCGAAGAAGTACGACCTTCACATCATTGACCGCGTTGGCGGCGGCGACAGCTTCGGCGGCGGCCTTATCTACTCGCTCCTTTCGGGCAAGAGCGCGCAGGGTGCAGTTGAGTTCGCAGTTGCGGCATCCGCACTTAAGCACTCCATCGAGGGCGACTATAATATGGTTACCGTTTCCGAGGTTGAAAAGCTTGCGGGCGGCGACGGCTCGGGAAGAATTCAGAGATAAGCGCGTTTGAGCGCAAGCGAAAGCTTCACGGCGTACCCAAATCACGATGCGTCAGCATCAATTCATATGTGATAACAAAAAGAGCAGACGGTCGTCTGCTCTTTTTCATCGTTAACTTATTAAGTGCGATGCCCCATACGGAGCATCGCACTTTTGTTTTTTGATTGTTTTGGGTTTTTCGTCGGTTTTTCGGTAATCGACTTTCCCGGTTTTTTGAAATCTTTACGTCAGACTGTCGATAATCCACGCTGCGTTATCAAGCTTCGTGTTCATCTGCGTTACGTATTTCTCGTAGGTTGCTATATACTTATTCATAGCTTCCGCAGGAACTCTGTACTCATCGCTGAAGGTGTGAGCGCCGCCGAGCTGCTTGATAATCCAGTTGGTATCGGTGAGCATCGTGTAGATGTCGGGAAGCTCGTAAAGCTTGTTGTATGCAAGCTCGGTTTCGACGTATCCCGCGTTACCGATAAGAGTGCCGAAATCGTTCTGAGTGGGCTGCTGACGAACGTTCTCGTCGTCGTTGCTGACGACCTCGGAGTATTTACCCTCCTCGTAGGTTTCCCATTTCGACATAGGAGTATACTTGTAGCTTACACCCGCACTCTGTGCGATTTCAAGATTATCGAAGGTTTCAATAACGACCGCCATATTTACCGAACGAACGGTTGTTTCCTTGCCGTTTGTCTTGGGCGTTATGATGATATTTCTGACGTTCGATCTACCATCCTGGTCGTCACCGCCATACTCAAGGTGAGAGTCAAACGGCATCGTCGAGTTAAGAAGATATACGCCGTCGGTTTCGCCCGTGAGGGGATCGGTTTTTCTTATCTCGAAGCCATAACGGTTATCGTCGTATTCCATAACGATAGTCATACGGCATACGACACCCTCGCCGAACTTATCCGACAAGATGTAAACCGACTTTCCGTCATCGGATGTCTCGACGTCAACGGGATAGTATCCGCCCGAAAGATTAACGTGAGCGCACCAAGCAAACTTCTCCATATTTGCGAACTCCATCTCGTCCTGAATAACGAGAGTGGTTCTGCCGTTGGTAAGAACCATACCGCGGTTGCAGTAGTTGGTATACTGAGATCCGCTCACGGACTTATACAGCGGCTGAGTATCGTAGATAACGTACGAGCCGTTTTCATCAGCGAAGTAGTACTGACCGCTGTCACCTATCTCAAGAAGGGGCGTGTAGGTAGAGCCCTGTGCATTCTGTCCGTAAGGAAGCGTATCCTGGTGTCCGGTAAGAATAAGGGTGTTATGTCCCTCCGAGCTGAGTCGGTAGTATCTGTATCTGAAGTGCAGATTCATAGTCTTGGTAGATGCATTCCAGTCCGAAGCCGAAGGATAATCGGTATCCTTATAAATGTTATAGCTCTCCGAGCCGATATCGGCAATCCAAACGTAACCGTCGTTATAGTATACCCACGAGCAGTTATCGAGGTGACCGTGGTTCATAGAGGACTGACCGCCCATCATACCCGCAAACAGAGGCGTTTCCTCGTCCCAGGACGAACGCGTCGTGAACAAATCGAGCGTCTTACCGCAGAATTCGGTATCGATTTCCGCGTCACCCGCAGCCATACCCTGACTCCTCATATAATTCAAGG
>JAZNFU010000049.1:0-4252 GCA_045576135.1 Eubacteriales bacterium | reverse complement strand
AATTTCGGTGTATATCCCGAGTTTGATTTCTCCTTTATCAGCAACACTTCAAACTTTGACGGTATTTCTGTAAAGAAGACTGCCTCTAAGATGGTTGATAACCGTTATGCATCTAAGCAGGTTTATAATTCGGTATACGGCGAATGGGAGTCTGTGTTTGCTCTTGTAGTTTCCACGGAAGCTATGGACGGACTTTACGATAAGTTCCACAAGAAGTATTCTAAGTATGACGTTAACTGCTTATCCGTTGGCTCTCTTGGTGAGGTTCTTAACTCCAACTTTGACGAGGATAATCCCATCAACCGCGACGACTCGAGCAAATACGTAGCGGAGGCGCTCGAGAAGCTTGGTGAATACAAGATTATGCTTGATAAGGGTAACGTTTATACGCTCGCTTATGCGGACCACATTATAAACGCAACCATCGACTCGAGCCATTTCAGATATTCGTCTTATACGGTTCCGTTCTTCGGAATGGTGCTTCACAGCTACGTTAACTACACCGGTAGCGCGTTCAACTATACCGGCTCTCCCAAGTACGATTTGCTTCGTGCTATCGAAAACGGCTCTAACCTTTACTATATACTTTGCTACGAAAACACCTCTTACTTGAAAGAGGATCCGGTTCTTAACAAGTACTACGGTATCGACTATAAGAACTGGTTTGACAGCATCGTAAAGACCTATAACGAGCTTAACAGTCTTATCGGCAATCTTCAGAATCACGAGATAGTCGACCATACCATACTTACTGCTGAGCGTTACATCAGCGATGCGGAGTATCAGTCCAATATGGAAACGCTCATAAGGGAGCTTCTCGGATTCGTTAAGGCGCAGACTCAGGCGGCTGTTGACGCTAAGTTCGGCGAGCTTAAGCTCTCCAATCCCAACGGATACACGAGCGTTAAGGTTAGCTTTGATACTGACGCGATAAAGGCTCTGGTGGTAGATACGCTCTTCCTTGAGGACGTAGCGGCTCTTGAGTCTCTCGGCTTCGACGCTCTGTTTGACGAGCTCGTAGCAAACGTCTTTGCTGCCGAGTATCCCGAGCTTTCGGGCGAAAATCAGGCAGAGGTTCGTATTGACGACTTCGATTACCACTACAACGACGAAACCTGTACCGCCTGCGGTGGCAAGCTTGACGCTGATAACAAGTGTCAGAAGCTGCGCGACGGTAAGCCCGCGTGTGAAAGATACGGCGAGGTAATTTACGAGTACAGAAGTGCATACGCGTACGTTACCGGCTCGGATGCAACCGATAAGGATTACAGACACACCAAGTACACCTCCGACAACGGAAACGTCGTGATGGTTACCTATCAGCGCGTTGTGAACGGAGTTACCTTGACCACCAAGTTCATTCTTAACTACAATACTTTCTCTGTAAACGTAAGATTGGGCGATGAAATTCACACGATATCCAAGCACGGATATTATGAAATTAACGAGTAAGGAGGGATGCTGAATGAATATCAATGCTAAATTACCTAAGCTTTCAAAAAGAAGAGTGTCCCTTGACGCAAGAAAGGCGAGGGCGGGCTACATATTCGCCCTCCCCTTCATCCTCGGTATAGTTCTTATATACCTTCCGATACTCATTGACTCTATCTGGTCGAGCTTTACCAGAGAAATCACCAACGAAGCCGGATATAATGTCATTCAGTTCGTTGGACTTGAACACTATAAGTACGCGCTCGGTGTTGACCCCAACTTCAACGCGAAGCTTCTTGAGGGCGTTCAGCAGCTTATCTTCGAGGTTCCCGCAATTCTTATATTCTCGCTGTTCATAGCCGTCGTTCTTAACCAGAAGATGCTCGGCCGTGCTATGTTCCGTGCGATATTCTTCGTACCCGTTATTATTTCCACCGGTCTTATGGAGTCGATTAACGCGGCTGATAAGATGACCGAGGAAATGGAGGGCGGCGTAGATATGGGCGGCGCGGCACAGTCGGGTGCATCCGAAATTATATCCGCTATGGATATAGAGGCGCTGTTCAGAAGTATGAAGGTCGGCGGTGAGCTCGTAACCTACGTCGTAACGCTCGTAAACGATATTTATAATATCATTAACTACTCGGGTGTTCAGATGCTTATATTCCTCGCGGGTCTTCAGTCTATCTCCCCCTCGATTTACGAGGCTTGTCAGATAGAGGGTGCAACCGCTTGGGAAACCTTCTGGAAGGTTACCTTCCCGATGATTTCGCCTATGATTTTAGTAAACGGTGTCTATACGATAATCGACGCGCTTACGAGGTCTACTAACGTGACGATGTCGTACGTCGACAGCTTGATGCAGGACGGACGTACAGCGGCGATGTACTGGATATTCTTCGTAGTGGTTATGATAGTAATTGCGGCGGTTGCCGGAATTGCTTCGATGTTCATATTCTATCAACGACGTGATTAAGGAGGTAATAACTATGGATGCTAAAACAGTTGTAAGAAAAGAAACGAAAAATAGGATTCAGGTTGATTACGAAGGTAAGCTCACGTTCAAGGAAAGAATGTCGAAAAAGCTTTCAAGCTCGCACACCTGGATTAAGGCGCTCGTTGCCGTATTCCGTTTTGTGCTGATGCTCGGCGTATCGTTCGTTATTATCCACCCCTTCATTGCGAGAATTGCCGGCTCGTTTATGTCCCAGGAGGACGTAATCGACTCTACGGTATCGCTGATTCCGAAGAACTTCACCCTTCAGATATACAAGGCTATAATTTTAGAGAACAATTACGTCAGTGCGTTCTTTAACACGCTGCTTCTGTCGCTTCTGTGTGCCGTTATTCAGACGTTCATCGCCTGCCTCGTAGGATACGGACTTGCAAAGTTCAAGTTCCGCGGAAACGGTGCCGTTATGATTATGGTCGTGCTTACGATGATAATCCCGCACAGAACGCTTAAGATGTCGATGCTTGAGCACTTCTCGTTCTTCGATATACTCACGATACAGAGTCTTGATTACACCGGTCCTTTAGGACTTATTAAGCAGCTGTTCACGGGGGATGCGAGAATTGAGCTGTTCAATACCTATTGGCCTCTTGCAATTCTCTCTATTTGCGGTCTTGCATTCAAGAACGGTCTGTATATCTACCTTATGCGACAGTTCTTTAAGGGCGTTCCCGATGAGCTTGAGGAGTCTGCATACGTTGACGGTTCGGGCGTGTTCCGTACCTTCTTCCAGATTATTCTTCCTCTTTCCGTGCCGATGCTGATAACGGTATTCCTGTTCTCGTTCTCTTGGCAGTGGACGGATGAGTTCTACACAACGCTGTTCTTTGACAGTATATCCGGTCTTTATCTGATGCCCGACGTTTACCTTAACGTCCCCGCATCCTTGAGTACGGGTTACAGCGGTCAGGTGCTTTATAACAGCGTCGTTAAGAATACCGCAGGCTTGCTTATCATAGCACCCCTCGTTATAATATACCTGTTCTGCCAGAAGTATCTGGTTCAGGGTATTGAGCGTTCGGGTCTTGTAGGCTAATTAAATACCGAAATTTCTATTGCTCCGTATATACGGACGCTGGGGCGACGCGTTTTCGTACGCGCCGCCCCAAAATTTAGCTTCATATAAAAAAGTATGATTAAAAAAATTGCCGTTTTTTGTAAAAGCTATTTACATTTTCGGAAAACTTTGATAGAATATAATAAAAACAGCTTAAGGAGATACAGTATGGGAATGTTCGTTATTAAAAAGACCCCCGCGGGCAACTTTAATTTCAGCCTTTTTGCCGCAAACAAGGAAAAAATCGCGGTTTCCTCGCAGGTATATACCACGAAAGCGTCCTGCAAGAGCGGTATAGCAAGCGTAGGAAAGCAGGCGGTGCGTTGCATCGACGAGGGCAAGATTGAGGACCAGACGCTTAAAAAGACCGAGAAGCTCACCTGTCCCAAGTTTGAGATATATTTGGATAAGGCGGGACTCTACCGTTACCGTCTTATAGCCTCGAACGGCGAGAGCGTTGCTATGTCCGAGGAGGGATATAAGTCTAAGAGCGGCTGTCTTGGCGGAATCAAGAGCGTAGCTGCAAACGCACCCACGTCCGAAATCGTCGACGAGAGCGCAAAGTAAAACTCCGCGGCGCGTCTTTCGTCGGAGTTGATACCACTCGGCGTTACGGCACGATGGCGCGCGGGGCTCGAATAGAAGTGCGCCGAGCGTAAAAACATAATAAAAATCAGAGCGAGGTTACCGTTTTTTCTCACGGCAGCGTCACTCTGATTTTATTTTTATTTTTGCATATCGTCTTTTCGTTT
>JAZNFU010000048.1:0-2248 GCA_045576135.1 Eubacteriales bacterium | reverse complement strand
AAAAAATTCTCAAGAATTACCGGTATCGAGCTTGCGATTGTTAAATAATGCAACCTTTGGTTGTCAAAATCAAGCTTTAAAATAGTAAAAGCAGAAGCTTCGTGTTAACTTAGCTTCTGCTTTTTTCGTTTATATAAGTATTAGCCGAAGGCTCATACGGGAATAGCTCCGCCAAAACGAACTATATCGGCACCTATTCGGCTTAGTCCGAAATCAAAGCTCCTCGAAGTGCTTGATTCCGACGACGCCGTCGACGGGGAGCGAGAAAATGACTCCGTGTGCATCGGTGGCGTTGCCCGCCTTTTCCATAATAGCGCGCATTATATTATCTCTGTCAGCTCTCGCCGCAACGATGTATACCATTTCCTTTTCCTCGCCGATGGAAATGCCAAAGAATTTCGACATTTCAGCTCCCGTTCCCTGCGCCTTTACGACGGTGCCACCGCTCGCGCCCACGGCTCTCGCCGCCTCCATAACGGTATCGGTATTTCCTCTTTCAACGACGGTTATTATAAGAACCGTTTTAGTTTCACTCATATCCATCTTCTCCTTTTTTTCTACGGGGGCATCTCCTATAAAATAATTAAGTGACGAGCCGCCGCCCACGCTGTCTATGGGAATAAATATGGCAATGCCGTTTCCCGCCGCGCCTATATTCATTTTAAGGTACATATCACGCTCAAGCTCGTCGCGGCACTCGTCGCGCACGAACGCTCCGAACATCACCTTTTCGGTCTTTTCAATACCCAAATAGTCGAGCATTCGCTTGTTCGCCGTTCCGTGTGAAAGCACGCTGAGCGAATGCACGATACCGTGCTCTGTGAAAAAGTCGTGATATTTCTCGGCGTATTCTCTTTGAGTGATAAGCAAAAGATATTTAAGTCCTAACATAAATCCACCTTACTCGATAATATCCTCGACGGTTGCGGTAACGGTAGCTTCCGTCTTTTCGATATTCTCGATTTCCTCCTTTCTTGCCCGTGCAGTCTTAATCTTATAAACGAGGCCGAGTATCTGAATCGTAATAAGCGGTGTCATTGCAACCATCGCAACGACTCCGAAGCCTTCTGTCGCGACGTTTCCGCCGACCGAGCGACAAACGCCGAGTGCCAGCGGCATAAGGAAGCTCGCCGTCATCGCACCCGAGGCAACTCCGCCCGAGTCGAACGCTATCGCCGTGAAGATATCCGGAACGAAGAAGGTGAGCACTATCGCTATAAGATATCCGGGCAAAAGAAAATACATAATAGGAATATTCAAAAGTATTCGGAGCATCGAGAGTCCTACCGACACCGACACGCCTATCATAAGGCTTGCGCGAAGCGCACCCTTGGCTATCGCACCCGAGGTAATCTCATACACCTGCTTCGTAAGAACGTGCACCGCTGGCTCCGCCGCAACGACGAAAAATCCGACCGCCATTCCTATTGGAATTATTATCCAGTTATAAGAAAGCGAGCCAATCACCTCGCCGACGAAGCTTCCCACCGGCAAGAATCCGACGTTGACTCCGAGCAGGAAAAGCACGAGTCCCAAATATGTATACAAAACTCCGACGATAATTCTGATTATCTGCTGATGTCCGACCCTCTGACCGAAAAGCTGGAATACAAAGAAGAACGCAACTATCGGAAGAAGCGCTATAGCAACCTCCTCAAGATAATGCGGAAGCTGTGTGATGAAAAGCTTTAAAAGCTCCCTCGAATCCGCGACCGACGTGATGGCGGACGAGCTCGAATCAATAGATTCGGGTTGATAAATTATACCGAGCACCATTACCGAAAGTATCGGGCCTATCGAGCAAAGCGCCGTAAGACCGAAGCTGTCCGTTTCGGCGTTTTTATCGCTTCGAAGCGCCGCAACACCCGTACCGATGGCAATTATAAAGGGCACGCTCATCGGGCCCGTCGTAACTCCGCCCGAATCAAAGGCAAGCGGAACGAAAACGTCGGGAACGAAGACAGAAAGAAGAAAGACGCCCGTATAAAAACCGATAAGGAGCCAAGCGAGCCGCACCCTGAGAACTATTCTCAAAAACGCGATAACGAGAAAGACTCCGACTCCGACTCCGACAGCCATAATAAGAAGCCACGGGTCTATGGTTTTTTCAAGCTGCTTTCCGAGCACCTGCAAATCCGGCTCGGAAATGGTTATCATAACGCCCACGATAAAGCATATCGGTATGATAATCCATAGCTTTTTAGTTCTCATTACCGACGTACCGACGTACTCACCGATAGGTGTCATC
>JAZNFU010000047.1:0-4488 GCA_045576135.1 Eubacteriales bacterium | reverse complement strand
TCTCTCTAATTTCTCGAGCAGCATCGGGGAAAAGAGCTGCGCAATTCCGCAAAGCGAGGTAATCGCCGTTATAATGCTGATGTACTGTTCGTCAGCTCCGAAATAAAGCATAAGACCGGTGAAATAAGTTCCGGTAGTTATAGCGGTTACTACTGCCGTTAGCCAATTGTAGTAAAGACAGCTGCGTCTGCTCTTGGCATTACCGTCGGAATTGTCGAATGCTACGCTGTTTATGCCGCTAAATAATTTGGAAGATAGCAACTTCATTTTTATCCGCTCCGTATTAATGATTTTTAGTGTAAATGGCGATGCCTGTTTGCTTCGGCAGCTTCATTATAATACCCTAAAAATGAATGTCAATAGAAAAATAAAATTTATTTAAAAGACGTATCAAATGCAAAAGCGAGAAGAGGAATTTTCCTTTTTCCAATTCTCGCTTTTTTGTTGTTTTATCTTTTTGTTAAAGCTGAACAGAGCGAAGCTCTAATGGCTCAAGCTCTATTATTTCTTCGTTTTTGCCGTTTATAAGCTTGACCTTTATCGGCATATCGTAATCGGTGTTAAGCATATAAACCTTGTTTCCATCGTATACCGCATAGCGTACGCGGTCGCTGCCGATGAGCTTTATCTCGCATTCTCTTGCGCTTGCCGAAAGAATTTCACGCACGATAGCACGGTAGGTGAAATAAACCGCTTGGTTTCCGGGGTAATTTGTACTTGTAAACAGTGTGGCAACACCGTCTCCGAGCTTGTTTTCGATAACGGCAGGGAAATCGTACGGCTTTTCGACGAACGAGTCGCCGAAGTATGCCACGGTTTTTCCCGTGAGTGTTGCAAAGTGAAGATAATCGGCGTATCCTGCGCTAAAGAGCGGGTCACAGCCGCCGCTTTTGTAGGTCGGATATTTAACACGGGGGTCGAGCGAGTCATAGCGGAATTTGAGAGCCTTTGCGCTTCTCGTTATTTCTCCAAAGTGGCGGCAGCCGAAAAGCTCTTCTACAAGCTCGTCGTCTATGGGTAAGTATTTGCCGTCACGCTTAGTTTGCGTATTGAGATGTGCGGCGCTCATTACGAGGTGTCCGCCGCGGCGCACGTATTCCGTAAGCTTTATCATATTTTCCCGAGTCATAGTGTTCCAACCGAGGAAAATCAGGTAATCGTATCTTGATAGGTGCTCGACGTCCGCTTCGATCGGAACAACGTCGAACTGACCGTATGCCGCGGAGGCGGAGGTGTCGTATTCACCGTAGTTTTCCGGCTCGCTCCAGCTGCGCTTTTCGTTAAGCTCAAAGAGCATTTTCCAGGAGTATTCCGCATCGCCGTATCCCCACTCTTCGCTATGGAACTGATTGTAAACGCAGGAGCGTCCCCATTTTCCCGCCCAGCCGTCGTAAAGACCGGAAATAAATCCAACCTTAACGCGAGGACCGCCGGCAGGTCTTTCGTCAGCCTTTATGTAGTCACGCATTTGCGTAAGAACTCTCTTGTAGTTTTGGCAAACCTCCGAGTCCACGCCAAGCGACATTCCGTAGGATTCAACGCCATCGTCGCCGTTTTCAAGCACGAAAACCTGCGAGCCTGTAAGGTATGCGTATTTGTAGGTAAGCTCAAGCCGCTTCATTTTCAGCGGATCGTCGTGCCGAATACCGCCGTACCAGGAGTGAGCGATATAAGTACCCCACATTTTTGCATCGAATGCCGTTGCCGTCCCTCTGAATATGGGAATCATAATATCCGAATCTCCCGGACACATTTCGAGTATGGGCATTTCAATGCCTGCGGCGTGATTATGCTTTGCAAAGGCGTTCGCTTCAACGCAGGCAAATCCGGGCGTTCCAAGCTCTCTTGCAATTTTTGTGAATTTCGACATAACGCCGATAAACCCCTCGTACGCCTCCTTCATATCCTCATATCTTTCAAGACGGAAATTGCGCAGGTCGTGTCTGTATATCGTTGAATCGAGCTTATCCTCGCCGATAGGGCCCCAGGTGTAATAACCCGGCAGCTTGCAAGCGTACATACTTCCCGTTTCACCGAAAAGCTCGCCAAGATAGTATTCGCCTGCAATTTCTTTCATTTTTGCAATCGTTTCGGCGGTAAAATGAGATTTTTTTCCTACGGGTGCGTGCTGGGTTGCGTAAAGAAAATTAAAGTAAATCTTGTTCTTTGCAAGATATTTTGCCCATTCGATAAAGTTGTCTTGGCTGATTTCCTCAAAGGTTGGGCGGATTGAGACGAAATTAAAGCCGCAGTCGATGCAGCGCTCCTTTATCTCCTCAATGATATGCTCCCGATCAAAGCCAAGCTCGCCTATGTGTACGCCGTTTAAAATCAGTTCTTTTTTCATTTTCATAAGCTCCTTTTGGGGATTTTTGTAAAATTTTCCGTGTTTTTTTGTTTCGCCTTTACACAGCCGAATTTTTTCTCTCGCGAACGCAATCATTATATCACAGCTTTTCTCGTTGTCACCGCCGGTTTTTGCGTATGATTAAAAACGCAATGTTTTTCGTTGAATATGTAATTTCATTTCAGTTTTAACAGTAGTATAATTTAGGTAAGAAACAGCGAGTTCGGCTTTTGCATTCGCTGAAAAACAAAGGAGACAGTATGTTAGTATCAGGATTTAAAAAGGGCGGCGCAGAGTATATTGAGGCACAGATAAAAAAAGCCATCGATGACGGATGTCGCACGGCAAAAATCAGCGGTCACTGGGAGATTGAGAGAGCTGTCAAGCTTCCGTCCAATATTACCTTGATTCTCGACGGATGCCATCTTCGAATGGCAGACGGAGTTTATTCCAATATGTTCGTTAACGAGCATTACGGCACGGAGATTGCACGCACGCCGCTTGGCGCTGACAGAAACATAAATATTAAAGGCAGAGGTATGGCTATCATAGACGGTGGAAGCTTCAACGGCCTCACCGAAAGAACGGCAGGGAAGAACGGTCTTCCGTCTATGTGGTGCAACAACCCCTTGATTTTCTTTAACGTTGACGGCTTCTCCATAAGCGACGTTAAGGTGATAAATCAGCGTTGGTGGGCGCTCACGTTCGTATATTCAAAAAACGGATATATTAAAAACGTCGAATTCTGCTCAAACGATACCGCTATAACGCCCGACGGTGTGGAGTATCACACGCTTGATTACGATAAATACGAGGACGTTTTGGTTAAGAACAGCGACGGAATTGACCTTCGTATAGGTTGCCACGATATCGAGATAGATAATATTACGGGATTTGCAGAGGACGATACGGTTGCCCTCACAGTGCTCGAGGAAACCTACAACGATAATTATTTCAGAGTCGATGGCGAGCCGATGGATATATACAACGTAAAGATTACGAATATTAAATCAGCTTCCTTCTGCTCTATGGTAAGGCTTCTTAACCAGGGCGGCACAAAGCTTCACGATATAGAAATCGACGGTGTGTACGACCACTCCGAAACCTCGCCGCACCTTGTGCGTGGATACAATGCCGTAAAAATAGGCGATACGCATATGTACGGCTCACGCCATGCAACCGAGGACGAAACCTATAATATCAAGGTTAAGAACGTCTATGCCGCAGGCGTCAACGCAATTAAGCTCGCAGGAGCAATGAAAAACGTAAGCTGGTACGGTATTGAGTGCAAGCCCGGCACTAATATGATATGCGACGAGCGAGATCTTCCGTTGACCGAGAAATTCAGCTTCGAAAAATAACTGCGGTTGCTTTATTTAGGCATAACCGAATAAAAAACAGATGGAGATATGTAATTTTAGCGATATTTTAGCGATATTAAGGTTGAAAACCTGCGGTTTTTCTGAAGAAAATAAAGTTTTTTATTTTATCGCCGTTTTCTCGTTCAGCGTACGCTTGTACGCTTCTCACTCGTCAGCCGACGATTTCTGCTCTAAATCAAGCTAACCGCGGTTGCTTATGGATCATCTGTGCTCCTTTGCGGATTTTGGAGGCACGCCGAAATAGGAAACATAGGCACGGTAAAAGCTCGGATAGTTCGAAAATCCGCACTCGGAATATACGTCGCTGGGGCGTGCTCCGTCGGTTATAAGACGGTGCGCAAGCACGACCTTTTTCGTTCTTACGTATTCCATAATGCTTACGTTCATTTCGTTTTTAAATACACGCCCCATATGCGATTTTGAGATAAAAAGAGCATCGGCAATGTATGACGCGGAGTCAATAGCGGTGAGGTTGTTGTTGATAAATTTGATAATCCTATCGACCGTCGGCGAGGTTGCGGAGGTGTAGCTGTTCTCCGGTGTTACGTCCGCAAGCGAGAGCAGCATAGCGTCAATTATGTCTTTAAAAAATTCCTTCGCGAACTTCTCACTCATTCTCAATTTTTTCGTCAACGTATAAATCAGATTTGAAAAAACCGAATTTGTGCCGAGTTTTATCATCTCGCATTTGTCAAATAAATCCTTTGCCATGTTGCTGTTTTCTATAGAATTCGGATAAAATCCAAGGCAGAAACGCAT
>JAZNFU010000046.1:0-2655 GCA_045576135.1 Eubacteriales bacterium | reverse complement strand
GACTGCTTCTCAGGACTCTTGGTTTCGCTGTTGAGAAGCTGTATCATAATTCTTTCGGGAATCTCGCCCTTTTCATCACTGAGCTTTTTATAGCTCATAATCATCATAAAGACGTAAAATTTGTCTGACAAATCGCCGTAGTAAATTTCGTCCTCGTGGCGAACGAGCGGACGACCTTTGTACTCCAGGTACTCGTTCGATTCAACGCCCTTTGCGTTTAACATAGTAAAAAACTCCTTTCTTTTTACTTGGAAATGACGGCATACTTGTCCATATCCGCTATTATCATAGCAAAGCCGCATCGTCTTGTAAATACATTCGACAAAAACAGTGATATGAACTTATCGCAAAACCCCTTATTTTTTTACAAACGGAGTGCATAAAAGCGCATAATTTCCCGAAACGAAGACCGGCTTTGTCAGTTGAAAGACCGAGTCGGCTCTGTCGGACAACGCTTTTTGCCGCTGCGCTGCGACGCTTAATCCGTCGCATTTCGATGGCTTTGTGATAATGGGAATTTTGCCGTTTTCTTTGATTGCCTTCAGCACTCCGCGTCCCACGCCGTCAAGAGCGAGCAGCTGTGTGTATTCCGGACTTGCTTTTACGTCAGAGGAGGTAACGCCGACGTAGGAATACCATATTGCGCGCTTGATTCGGGCGGTGGTGTATTTTTTGGTTTCGCAAAGAGCTGCAAGAGATCGTATATTGTCGACCTCAAAGCTTGCGCTGTGAAGTCTGTTATATAAACCGCCCCCGGCATCGTGTACGTTACACTTTGAGGTGGGTGGGTTTAATCTGAGGTTGGATATAATAGCGCAATCGAGCTTGCCGGGGTCCGTTGGAAATGCCGTTCCAAACGCCGCCAAAAGCTCGCGTTTTGCGATATCTGGGACAAAATCGAGGGCAGAAATGTCATTTTTTGTAATTGCATCGCGAATTGACATTGCGCTTGGGAAGATATTATTGCTAAGCTCGGTATCGTTGTACCCGGCTCCAAGACGCCGAACGGTGTGCGGTTTAATACTCGATTTTTGCGCTATCAAAGCTTTTATATATTCAAATGCAAGAATATTATTCGGAGCGAAAATATTGTCGATTTCTTCGCCGAAAAGAGAATTGTAGGTTTTCTCGCAAAGCTTCGCGTAGCCCGCCTTGGCGTTTTCGTTATCGGCTATATTTGCCTGCAGCGCCGCGCGATACTCGGCACTTGCGAGGCGCTTTCCTATTTTGCACACCGTATCGGTATTTCCAAGCTCGCTGCCGAAGGATAAGTAGTCTACGCAATTGAGCGAGTCTGCGATTTTAACAGCGGCAGATGCAAAAAATTCGGCGGATGATATGGAATACGGGAAGGGAAGCTCAAGCACGAGATTTATACCCGAGAGCACGGCAAGCTTTGCCCGCAAAAATTTATCTGCTATGGCAGGCTCTCCCCGCTGCGTGTAATTTCCGCTCATAATAGCGATAATTCGCGTATCCATTCCGAATTGCTCGCGGATTTTCTTTACTTGATACTCGTGACCGAGGTGAAAAGGGTTATATTCTGATATTATTGCAACGGTAACCATTTTTTTCTCCTCGGTTTTTAAAAAATGTATTGATTAAATAACGAATCTGATGTATAATTGGTTTGTTAACAAAAAAACAGGAGATACGGATATGAAAGTATTAGTAGTAAACGCAGGCTCAAGCTCGCTTAAATATCAGCTTTTTGATACTGATAGCGAGGTCGTGCTTGCAAAGGGTAATTGCGAGAGAATAGGAATCGACGGCTCTCGTATAATTCACAAAACAGTCGGCAAGGAGCAGTATATCAAGGAGGGTAACATCGCGGATCATTCCGAGGCAACGAAGCTTGTTGTTTCGGTGCTTCTTGACAAGGAATTCGGTTGCATTTCGTCGGTTGACGAGATTGAGGCGATAGGTCACCGCGTCGTTCACGGCGGACCGTACTTTACAAAATCGGTGTTGGTTACAGACGAGGTTATGTCCGTGCTTGAAAAATGCACGTCCTACGCGCCGCTTCACACCCCCGCACACATAATGGGTATCAAGGGCTGTCTTTCGGTTATGCCGAGCGTGCCCGAGGTTCTCGTTTTCGATACTGCGTTCCATCAGACTATGCCGCCCGAGGCGTATATGTACGGAATATCCTACGATATGAACGAAAAATATCAGATTCGCCGCTACGGCGCTCACGGAACCTCACACAGATACGTAAGTGCAGAAATGTATAAAATACTTGGCAAAAACGAGGGCAAGGTGGTTACCTGTCACATTGGAAACGGCTCGTCTATCTCAGCTGTCAAGGACGGGGAGTGCATAGACACGTCTATGGGCTTCACACCTCTTGACGGTGTTATAATGGGAACCAGATGCGGCTCGATTGACCCCGCGATAGTTCCGTTCATTATGGAAAAGATGAACTACACTCCCGCGCAGATGGATGCTTATATGAACAAAAAATGCGGATTTGACGGCATCAGCGGCGTAGGCTCCGATTCTCGCGACGTAGAGAGAGCGATGGCGCAGGGCAACGAGCGTGCAAAGCTTGCTCTTGATATGCTTTCCTATCAGATCAAAAAATACATCGGTGCGTATTCTGCGGCGATGGGCGGTCTTGATGCGATAGTATTTACCGCAGGCATCGGCGAG
>JAZNFU010000045.1:0-2032 GCA_045576135.1 Eubacteriales bacterium | reverse complement strand
TATGATACACAGAAGCAGTTTGAAACTTCTTTTCATAGAAATTTCCTCCTTTAAAAAATTTTTTATTTTAAATTTC
The DNA here is from genome assembly GCA_045576135.1 of Eubacteriales bacterium. Lineage (GTDB taxonomy): Bacteria > Bacillota > Clostridia > Oscillospirales > CAG-272 > UBA1740. Next base: position 1,956 of record JAZNFU010000045.1, on the reverse strand, counting down.
AATTATTTGAAATCCAAAAACGATATAAATGTAAATGATAGTTGCTTTTTATAGGATTTTTGCTTTGTTTTTTTGTTTTTCGGGGAGGGTGCGACCCTGTTTGCTCGTGTTTTATATAAATTTATTTTTCGACGTAGTATCCGCAGGCAAAGAGCCATTGGTCGTCCTCGCCTCCGTGAACACCGAAGCCTTCAACCCAGCCGTCACCGTCGCGGAAATAAAGCTGTGATATACTGAATTTCTGAAGAAAATCCTTCAGCTCCTCGGTAACCTTATAAACGCCGTCGGAGTTACAGTACGAGGCGTATCCCTGTGCCTCGACGCTCGACGCGTAATAGCCGAACTCCTCGTCCGAGAGCGTATCGAGCCATACGTCCCACTCGGAAACTATTGCACTCCAGCCCTTGACGAAGAGCGAGTAGTCCTCTTCCCGACTCACGCGCAGGCAGTTATTATCCAGCTCTATGCCGGCGAGCGACCGGTCGAGGTAGACTACGGGCACGTTTATTTTCGCGTACAGGATAGGTCCGTCGAACTTTCCGCTTTCCTCGTTGTAAAGACAGTAACAGCCGCGCTCGTCGTTATAGCCGAACATTGAGCTGTCGTAAAGCTTAACGCCGTCGACCACGGTGTACGCCTCGGTATAGGTATACTCTTCCTTATCATATTCGGGCGCGCGCTCAAATCTTTCGGTGGGAATAACCATCTCGTATTCGGTAGCCGGCGGGTCAAGCACGCCGTCGCGCTTCACGACGATAGTTATCGTCTGCGGATATTTGCCGCTGATTTCGGAAAGCTTAACGCCGAAGGTGTAGCTGTTTCCGACGTACGCCGAGGTGGTTTCGAATTCGTAAAGGAAATTTTTGGTATAAGTAGAGGACGGTCCGCCGTCATCGAGCGTATACGAGAAATACTTTGCCGCAAAGGTTCCGGTGTATATATCGAGCTGCGGATTTACCGTATTTTCGGTCACGTCAACCCAGCTCTCCACGGTATACGCTCCGGTTCTTGACGGAGTAAGCTCGAAATAGGCTACCTGAGAGGCGCGCTTTATCTCAACCGTGTAAACGCCCGCACCGGTTATTCTGTAGCAATTGTAAAGACTGCTTCCGGTTGATGCGGTCACACCTCGGATTTTGCTTATCTCGCGAAGCTCAATCTCAATATCTCTTGAATTGTTGGTGGCGACGTATGCGTTGGGGTCGTAAGCGTAGCCATCGGGAGCTGACGAGAGTGTTACTCGGTAGTCGCCGTCAAGGCCGCTGACACTCGCAATTCCCTCCTCAAGCTTTGCCGTATGATAGGAAAATCCGTCGGTCCACTGTACCGTTATATCCTCGTCGGGAATAAACTGCTCACCGTCAAAAACCAGCTTTACCGTAAACGGCTCGGATTCGTCCCTGGGCTCCTCGGGCGGTCTTTGCACCTCAACTATCGCACCGCATTTATCACACACGCCGCTGTCGTCGGCATCACGGTGGGGCGGACAGGGCTCGGTTTGCGGTGTTACGGGCGGCGTATACACGCCCTCGCAGGAAGCAAGCAAAAGCATAACGAATGCAAGCGTTAGCGCTAAAAATCTTTTCATCTTATCTTCCTCCTTCCCTGCACCTTGCCGAATAGGCTCAATATATCCCGCCATTTAAGCTTTCTTATGATAATGTCACAAACGTATAGGAAGGCAGAAAGAATCATAAGCGGTAAAACGAGAGAAAACGTATATCTCGCTATCTCCGATTCATCGTTTTTAAGACTCGGCACGCTACCGACGCTGACCGTTCCTCTGTTTCTTATTGCCATATAAAGCGAGGAGGGGTCAAAGCTCTCAAAGCTGTTATATTCGGGAGCATACGAGAGATTAAAGTACCTCGTCGAAGTATATTCAACGCCCGCCCACGAGTAGCTTATATCTATCTGATATTTTCCACTACCTACCGTAGCGAAGCCGTGCGAATA
>JAZNFU010000044.1:0-3419 GCA_045576135.1 Eubacteriales bacterium | reverse complement strand
TCTACTGTCCTCTTGCGGAATGATATTTCCGTGCCATAGCTCGTTTATAACTGACCTCATACGTATACTACCTCTCTCAATATAATTTCCTCCGCGCTTGCCTTGATGTTGTTCATCTCGGCTACCCAACGGAGCATATCGTGAGCTTTCAAATTCTCGTCAATACCTCTTTCAGCAGCAAGCCGGATGATGATGCTTTCCACCATTGTTTTCGCTTCAACGTCAATCTCAAAGAGCCGCTGATTAAGAGTACCTTCCGAGAGAAGATTGGTGTAACGACCTTTGCGATGCGCTTTGAGATATTCGAGGTGCAATCTTCCGTACTTGCCAACCTCCTTTTGTTCGGGAAGTTCAAGCAATGGGTAATATTGCTCACCTCTGAGTTCATAGGTAATTCCGTTTTGTTCAATGTACTTTTCCATATATTGCACCTTCCTTTTCTTTGGTGCTTTAAGTGTACTACAAAGGCTAAAATACTGCAAATGTACCGATTAAAAAATACGAGAAACGTCCTAAAAACGCTCTCGTATTTTTCTTTTTAGATGTTTAATTTCACACGACTCACGCCGTTGCTGACCTCACGCGAAAGGACAGCGGCAGGGATTTTGCTTAGCCACTTTTTGCTGAAATTCGTATTGCCGTAATAGCAATCGAAATTGGCAATCGGGAGGACAACCCAATCGGTGTCGGTCGGCTTGTTTGCTTCGCAATAAGCAATCACATCGCATGCGACCTCAAACGGAACACCGCCGAGGTCAAGCGCGGCAATAGAGTTTTCCTTTTCGGACGGTAAAATATATTCCTCTGTTCGTAGCGCGCCAAGCTCCAAGGCATCGGCAAGTATGTCATCGAAGCGCAACGCCCACGCCGCTTTAGTGTTGAGTGCGAAGATCGGCACTTGTAGCTGCCGCACCTTCTTTTTCCACTCGGTCTTAAAGCCTTTTGCAATCAGAGCTACTGTTGTTTTCGCCTTTTCACTCACGGTATCGGGGTTCTTTTTTACAAACTTTACGATGTTCTGCACGTGACGGAAATACCATCCCTCACCCTTGGCGTTCACAAGCTCGGGAAAGTCGGAAGAAAGTGCTCCGAAATTGGTGAACGGTTCGTCCTCGTTTTTATCGGGAATACTGCACCAAGCACCAAGAGCGTTCCTTGCATATTCCACGCGCTCGTATGGATTGCCCGTGCATAAGCTACCGTCTTGATTGTGGAACAAATATCCGCGAGCAATTATAGTCAGTATTCTGCCGAAGCCTTCGAAATCGGTGACGGTCTTGAACGTGAACCTGCCGAGATAGGAAAGGTCGTGCTTACTTGCGGCAGAATAGGTCGGCTTCTTGATATATGCTTGAAATTCTAACCACTCGTTCGTCATTTCCAAAACCTCCATTTCTTCTTTTGCGGTTCTTCCACCATAAAGACGTGGCTGCGGTCGAGCGTCAAGTCAAGTACGGTGGATGGTAACACCTCCAACGCGAACTGTCGCTTACCGAGATCAACCGCGCATTTTACGACCTCATCGAAATTAAGCGAGCCACGCCTGCTCGGTGGGCAAATAACGTTGATACAGTTGCGGATAATTTGTGCTTTATAATCATCGGCGTTTTCAATGCCCGTAAGCATTCTTTTCAAAGTTTCGCTATCACCTTTTTGCTTACTTATATGCGATTTTATACCTTTGTTACGGTACATATCGTCAAGGTCACAAATAATATCTCCTAAAATACGATATCCGCCGTGACGATAATCGCAGAATAAATCCGAATATGAAAATACGCGCAAGGTTTTTATAATGTTAGCGAGCGCATCCATTCGTTCTTCCGGTGGCACAAGATGCCAACGTGTTTCTTCCAAAGCAAGTCGCGCTTTGCGGATTGTTATGGGGAGAGCGTTCTCAAAAGCGGAGTACAATTCATCAATGGAATAATCGTTCTCCTGTCCGCGAGCGTAGAGAATGCGATAAATATCGCCTTTGCGCTTCATTTCGGATGGAATGTGATTGATATATCGAATACGCTGCAAGGCGGTTTCGTAGTCACGGATAATAGATGCCACGCGGTCAAGCGTTGTTTTATCAAGACGTTCTTTCCAATTGTGCGATTGTGCAAATACGAACAGGCTTTCATCACTTACAGGAGAGGTTTTAACCTTTTCGGTCTTGTGCTCTAACATATACGCGAAATAAGGGAGCTTTTCGAGATTGGAACTAACGGAGTTCCAATCCACACTCTCAAAATACTTTTTAAGTCGTGCGTTTTTGGTCGGCTCGTACCACTTGTGCGCCTCGTCACTCTCGGCAATCGTTTTATAGCGCAAGAAGATACTACGTCGCGCTCGTTTGTTTTCGATATACTCGGAGAGATCGGGCTTGATACCGCTTTTGGCAGAGTCGATTTCAAGTCCCGTAAGAATGGCGAGCGTTTCCACATCTTGATTATAATGCACCTTGTCCTCGCTCGTGGTGTTTTCATCGTATGCAAGAACACCGCGATTGAGCGCGGCATTACTGATCTGACCGACGCGGGAGGAAAAGGTGTTTCTTACGGTGACAAATCGGGCGTGCCAATCGTTCGCATCCGAGATCAGCGGCTCTGCGGTAGGTATTTTCAAAAGCGGCAGCTCGGTACTGCTACGGATGACACATTGGTTGATGAGCGGATCGGCAATGGTTTTGACCATATCTCCGTCAAAGTCCGCACCGCCAAGCCGTTCGGGAATGAGTGAACGTGAGTCCACCATTATCACGTATCCGAGGTGCGAAAAATATTTTTCACGTAACGCGCCAGGTTTCATCGGCTTCACAAGTGCTTCTTCGTTTCTTGCAATATGAGGGCTACGCAGAACGGTATAAAATTCATTTTCAGCATAGTGCGGAAGCGGAGCATATATCTCGTTTCCACTTATAAATTCTTCCTCAAGGCGGCGGTAAATATCGTCGCCTTTTTCTTTTAAGGAGTCTTTGACGATAAATGCGATCAAGCGCAAAAGGTCATCGGACAGATAGCGGTTATCTCCCGTAACCAAAAGCTTTCCCACCGCATACTTGGATAGGATTTTCTCGGCACGGTCGGATAGCTCCTTTGCAAATATCGGCTCGTCGATAAACATTCCGTTTTTAGCAATCAGCTCCGCGCGGTACTGACGGCGTTCGGTGGCTATCTCCACGTCCTCCAAGTCATCAAGGAAGTATTTGCGGCGCGCACCGTTGTCGGCAACAAGGCGGTAATAGGCAACCTCGGTGGTTTTGGTAATCCAATTAGAACTGTTATACTCGGGAGAGTCATACCAACCGAGAGGCAGATTTTTCGGGCGAAATTCCTCATCTGTGATGGAGAGAGTGTTCAAGAACTGATAGTTCAGCTCGGTCGTATCTTGCGCGCCAAGCTTATCCTTGCCCGATACGTAGAGCGCGTGAC
>JAZNFU010000043.1:0-3668 GCA_045576135.1 Eubacteriales bacterium | reverse complement strand
TACGCTTCGAGCTTGGCGAGGACGTGCCGCAAAAGGTACGCGAGAAGGAGTATCGCTTCCTTACCCGAATTTCCGCATCAAAGTATCAGGCGGCTATGGGAAGAAAGAACGTGACCGAGTGGCGCGAGCTTATAAAGAGAGCTATAAAACGCGGCGAGCTTGTGCGCCGCGAGCTTCCGGTTGCGGACGAGTCGCCCGCTATGAACGAGGAGCTTGACCGCATCCTTGAAAAAATCGGATACACGGCGGCTGACGCGCCTAAGGCGGAGCCTGCACCGAGCAGCACCTACGACGACGAGCTTATGCGCGCCTTGCAGATAGCGGAAAAGACCGTGCTCGGCGGCACGGACACCGCACGGGACGAGCTTTCCTTTATGCCCGAGGGCTTGTCGCTTGAAATAGAAAGGCCCGAGGAAATTGAGGAGGCAGAGGACTCCGGCGAGGCTGAGAAAATCGAAGAAACCGAAGAAATCGAAGAAGCGGACGAGGTCGACGAGGACGAAATCACGGACGAAATCGCGGACGACTCCGAGAAAGCCGAAGAAACCGATGACGGTTGGCTTCCCTGGGAAGAAAAGCCGACGGGCGAGGACATTGTGGACGAGCTTTCGTCGGAGCAAATACAGCTTGAGAGCGACGACGTTGACCCCGATATGATTTCCGAGCTTTTGAAGCTTGACGGCGGCGAGGACGAAGACTTGGCGGTGGATACCGAAGACGAGGACGAGATAGAAGCCGACGACGAAGACGAAGATATTGAGGACGTCGAGGAAATCGAAGAAGTCGAGGAAATCGACGAGGACGAAGAAGCTGCGGAAGCCGAGAAAGCCGAGGAAGTCTTGGACTCATACGACGCCAGCGAGGTTGAAAAAATCGAAGAAGCTGATGGGGACGAACCGAACGCCGCCGACGAGGTGATTGCAAGACTCAAGAGCGAAAAGTCCGAGCTTGAGCATAGCCTGCGCCTCAAGATTGAGGAAGAAATCGAAAGACGGCGCGAGGTGGAAATAGAGCTTGCGAAGGCTATTTGCGAGCGTGACCGCTTGAATATTGAGCTTGAGCGTGCGAACGCTATGCTTGAGAGGGCAGCCGCGGAAAAGGAAAGACAAGCCGAGGAGCACAAGGCTGAGAGGGAACAGCTCGTGTCGCAAATAGAGTCGCGAATTCGCGCCGAGGAACGAGAGAAATCCCGTCTTGCCGAGGCGGCAATAGCCGAAATGGAGGAGCGCCGCCGTACAGCAGAGGAAGCGACCCGTGCCGAAGTCGAGCGCCGCCGTATTGCCGAGGAGCGCCAAAAGCAGCTTGAAGCCGAGCGCGAGGCAGAGGCACGCGAGGCGGAGCGCGCGAGAATTATCAGCGAGAGCCTGACCGCACGCGCGGCAGCCGAGGAGAGCGTGAAATACACCTCCTACGTCGTGCGCCTCGTGTTCAGCCACAGCGTTGACCCCAACTCGATAAACCAGATAGGCGAGCTTATAAAGACGGCGGTTGCATATTACAAAAAGGACGAGCTTAAAATCAGGGTAAAGGCAAGCATTCCCGATTCAATGACGGTGCGCCTTGACTTTACAAATATTCCCGAGGACGAGCAGGAGCTTGTCGTTAATATAATTAAGGTGCTTGGAAACAGTCATCTGGGGATTATTAAAGCTATCTTAGATTAACTTTTTTCGGGATGTCAGATTTGCGAGGACCGAAAAAGTCCAGTTTGTCCCTCGGTTATCATAAAAAGTCATACTCGTTATGAAACGGCAAATGAGAGGGAAGCGAGGTTGAAATCCTTGCGGATTTCTTCAAAGCAATGGACTTTTTCTACCGCCGTTTTCCCACCTCGACGTACGCTTGTACGCCTAACGGTGTGAAGAACGCCGCTTCCTCATCAAATCTCCCTATCCCGAGGGATGTCAGATTTGCGAGGACCGAAAAAGACCGAGTGAATATTAATAATAGCACTCCTTTTGTGCCTAATGCAAAAGGGGTGCTAAAGTTTTCCCGATACTCTAAGGTTGAAATCCTTGCGGATTACTCAAATTTTTATAGTCTTTTTCTACCGACGACCTCGTGACTCGTCGTATGCTTATACGACTATCGTCGCGAGTTCGCCGCTTCCTCATCAAATCTCCCTATCCCGAGGGATATTTAAAGACAATAAAAAATGCGTGTTCCTAAAAAGAACAAGCATTTTGCTAATATATGTTGTCAAAAATTGTCGAATTCTCGATGCTCGTCCACCGAGATGGTGATAAAGGTTCTGCCGGATATATAGCTCGTAGTCTTTTCAATCTCATACCCTAATGCGCGCAGGTTGCGTACCGATTCGTCAAGGTTTTCGGTGAATTTTCGAAGGCGTAGCGGCGCTGACTCGTGCTCAAGCATTTTAGCCTTCTCGCCCTCGCGAAGCATATCGACGAGCCCCTCACACTCGCTGACGGTGAAGCCGCGGCTGTGCACCTTTTCGATAGCCGTGGCACGAAGCTCCTCGCCCGATAGACGCAGAATTGCTCGCGCGTGGCGCTCCGAAAGACCGTATTCGGTTATTTTGCTCTCGCACTCGGCAGAATATGATAAAAGGCGGAGCTTGTTGGCGATATACGGCTGGCTGACGCCGAGCATTTTTGCAATCTGCCCCTGAGTCATTTTTCGCATTTTCAGCATCGTTGATATCGAGCGCGCCTCGTCAAACATATTCATACAAAAACCTCCCGCTAAGCTGCTTTTTTTAGAGTTTACCACAGCCCACGCGAAAAGCGTGTCGTTTCCTGAAATAGTACCTAAACGAGCAAAAAAAGTGTCAGATTGACAAAGTCTGCGCCTTGTGCTATAATAAATCAAATAATCTTCGGAGGTGGCGGTATGAGCCTTAACGAGAAAGAATTTATATCCGAGCTTACCCGTATTTTTCGCGAAAACGGAATGAATAAGCTCTTGAATCAGGATAAATGCAAGAAGCTTTTCGACCTTACCGAAAGGATGCTTTGCGAAAACGAAAAATACAACCTGACCGCCATAACCGACCCTATCGGGATAATTCTCAATCACTACTGTGACTCGGCAACGCTCTCGGAGCTTTTGCCAAAGGGCGCGAGCTTGATAGACGTCGGCTGCGGCGCGGGATTTCCGACACTTCCCCTCGCCATATTACGCCAGGACTTGAAAATCACAGCACTCGATTCGACTGCCAAGCGTATAAATTACGTTCGCGAGAGTGCCGAGCTTTTGGGACTTAACTCGGTAACGGCCGTTTGTATGAGAGCGGAGGAGGGCGCGCTGATGCCCGAATACCGTGAAAAGTTCGACTTCGCCACCGCACGTGCGGTTGCCGAGATGCGCGTGCTCGCCGAGCTTACTCTGCCGTACGTCAAAATCGGCGGCAAGCTCATCGCGATGAAGGGCAAGAACGCCGAATACGAGCTGTCGGGCGCGGCACGGGCTATATCTCTGCTCGGCGGCAAGCACTCGCAAACTAAGAGCGTAACGCTCAAAAACGGCGCCGCGGAGCCGTACACGCATCCGTTGATTGTGGTGGATAAGAGGAGTAAGACGCCGAGCGGATATCCGCGAGGATATGCGCAAATTTCCAAAAAGCCACTATGACGGTGATGCCATCTTTGGTCATAACCGAAAAAGAGCAGGGATTTGTTTGGTGTAAATTGTAGCACTCAAATCCT
>JAZNFU010000042.1:0-2438 GCA_045576135.1 Eubacteriales bacterium | reverse complement strand
TAGTGAAGCTCGTTTTTGGACTCGCTATAGTTCTTGGAATAAAGAGCGGACTTTCCGCGCCTCTGACGATGCTTTTCGGTAACGAATACGTTGCCCGCGCCGTGAGATATTTTCTCATAGTTATATTCAGCGGACTCGTTTGGCCTCTTACCTTTAACTATTTTGCAACCCACAGAATAGCGAAGCTTGACGCCTTCGGCGCGGCGGTCGTAAAAAAACTGAAGCGTGAAAAAACCGATAATGCGCGTGCGTAGGATTCGTTTTGTAAGTGTATAATTTTTGGGCGGCAGCTGCGAATTTCGGCGTATGCCGCCCATTTTTTTACAAAAATTGAGAAACGGCGCGTATTTTGTGCAAAAAAAGCGGACAATTATTTTTAAAAAATCTTTACTTTTCTTTTTTAATATGATATACTTTATGAGTAAAAGTATTTTTTGGCAACTTTAGGAGAAAATTTATGAAATGCCCCTCGTGCAATAATCAGGATTCAAGGGTGCTTGATTCCCGTCCGATAGAGGACGGAGCAAGCATTAAGCGTCGCCGTGAATGCCCCGTATGCGGCAAACGCTTCACAACATACGAGGTTATAGATTCGGTTCAGATTTCGGTTATCAAGCGTGACGGATCAAGAGAATTTTTTGATAAGCACAAGCTTATGCGCGGAATAGTACGCGCTTGTCAGAAGCGTCCGGTGCACAGCGAGGATATAACGACGGCTATCGAAACCGAGCTACAGAATTCGCTTGTTACCGAGATTACTTCAAAGCGAATAGGAGAGATGGTTCTCGAACGCTTGAAGGAGGAGGACATCGTTTCTTACATACGATTTGCATCGGTATACCGCGAGTTCAAGGATATAGATTCGTTTATGGAAGAAATAAAAAGCCTTGGCAGTCGTAAGTCGACGGTCGGAAACGGAGAGGCGAATGATTAAAAGTATGACAGCCTTCGGCAGAGCGAAGGCGGAGGGGGAGCGACGGGATATAACCATCGAGATAAAGAGTGTAAACTCCAGGTTTTTCGATTGCTCGGTTAAAATGCCAAAGGCTTACCTCTATCTTGAGGACAGAATAAAATCCTACGTTCAGAAAAACGCCGTGTCGCGCGCAAAGGTCGACGTTTTCGTAACCGTGGAAAATCACAGCTCCGAGCGGGGAGTTATGACCGTTGATAAGGCTTACGCCGAGGCGTATATATCCGCCCTCCGTGCGCTTCGCGACGAGTTCGGGATTACTGACGATATCAGCGTAATGAGCGTTGCTCGAAATCAGGACGTTTTCACTTACGAAAAGGATGATGAGGACCCTGAGGCTGAATGGGAGGTATTTCGTTCGGTGCTCGACGAGTGTATTGCGAGCTACTCGGCAATGAGATGCGCTGAGGGACGTCGTGCGGAAGAGGATATAAAGGCTAAAATAGAGCTCGTGCGCTCTTACGCGGACGAGGTCGAGAAAATCTCGCTTGAGGATACCGTCGGTTACCGTGACAAGCTTGAGGCGAGGCTGAGAGCTATACTTGGAGATAACGGTATTGCGGTTGATGAAAACAGTCTGCTTACCGAATGTGCCGTATGGGCGGATAAGATTGCAATAGACGAGGAGCTTGTTCGCTTGCGCTCGCACTTCGGCGCGTTTTACGAGATATGCGCGCACGGCGAGCCGGCGGGCAGAAAGCTTGATTTTCTTATGCAAGAATTGAACAGAGAAACGAACACCATAGGCTCGAAGGCGAATAACGCAAGAATAGCAAGAATAGTCGTCAATATGAAGGGCGAGCTTGAAAAAATTCGCGAGCAGGTTCAGAATATAGAATAAGAGGTGACGTTATGAAGTTTATAAACATAGGTTTCGGAAATATGGTGTCAGCCAACCGCATCGTTGCCATAGCCTGTCCCGATTCGGCACCGGTGAAGCGACTCGTGCAGGATGCGAAGGAGGACAATCGAGTAATAGACGTGTCCTGCGGCAGACGAACCAGAGCGGTTATAATAACCGATTCTGACCACGTAATCCTCTCGGCGATATACGCCGAAACGATAACCAACCGTCTTGCAAGCGACAGCCAGGATGATGCAGACGGTGAAGACGAAGAATAATTTTTTCAAATTTTAAGGAGATATAAAGATGATTTATCCTACCATTGACCAGCTTACCAAGGGAGAATTTAACAGATACGAGCTCGTAATCGGTGTAGCAAAGTGTGCAAGAATCGTTACAGACGAGTACGTAGATATGCGTAATAAGGCGCAGAAGATGATAGACAATCACGAAACCGAGAAGCCGCTTGCGGCGCTTATAGATCCGGAGTACAAGGATCAGAAGGCGGTTAAAATAGCAATAGCAAAGCTTGAGGACGGAAGATTTCAGATGCTCCATCCCGCAAGCGAAGAAGGAACTGCACAGGAGTAAAAAATAAGAAGGAGGGCGGTATATGTTTTG
>JAZNFU010000041.1:0-2392 GCA_045576135.1 Eubacteriales bacterium | reverse complement strand
ATAAGGAAATAAGCGTTAAAGCCCATTTTGTCGATAACGTCAAGCTCGTATTCTATTCTTGAAATATACTCCGCATCCGAATGCTTATCGAAATTCACCCTGCCGCTTCGTTTCCTTTTTTCAAATCCGTCGTACGACAGCTCACGGAGCTTGTCCCGGTGAGAAAGTCCGTCGGGCGACTGAAAATCGGGCAGATGAAGCTTGTCAAACTCAAAGTCGAAATTACATTTTTCGGCTATTTTCACCGTATTCTCAACCGCCGTCGGAAACGCCGCAAAGAGCTTTTCCATTTCCGCCGTGGACTTGAAATAAAATTCGTCCGTTTCAAAGCCGAAGGGTCTGCCATCGGTTATGACGTTGTTAGTCTGAATACACATAAGGATTGCTTGTGTATCCGCATCGCGCCGCTCGAGATAATGAACGTCGTTGGTTGCAACGAGTGGAATCGAAAGCTTTTCCGAAATAAGACGAAGTCCAAAGGAAACCTTTAATTCCTCGTCGATTCCGTGATTTTGTATTTCAAGATAAAAATCCTCACCGAAAATATCGCGAAGCTCGCCTGCGGCAGCCTCAGCCCCCGACATATCCCCCGCGACGATACATCTCGGAATTTTTCCCGCTATACATCCGGAGAGCGCAATCAGTCCCTCGTGATGCTCGCGCAAGAGCGCCATATCAACTCTCGGACGCGAATAAAAGCCGTTTATAAAGCTTTCGGATACCATATAACAAAGATTTCGGTAGCCAATTTCGTTCTTTACGAGAAGCACGAGGTGGTTTCCCGAGCTGTCAATCTTGCCGTCCTTGTCAAATCTCGAACGCGCAGCTACGTACACCTCACAGCCTATAATGGGCTTAACGCCTTTTTCCTTAAGGGCGGTATAAAACGCAACGGCTCCGTACATAACACCGTGGTCGGTAATGGCAACGGCACTCTGCCCCTCCCTTATAGCCTTGTCCGCTATTTCGGAGATTTTAGTAGCACCGTCGAGCAGGCTGTATTCTGTATGAAGATGAAGATGTACAAAATCTCCCATAATTAATCCTTTCTCGGCTTTTGGCACTCATTTTGCACGATGCCGAATTCTTATATTTTTTTGAGCGCGTCGGTTGCGAATTTTTCTATACGCTTCAATCGGTGTGAAAGTCCCGGCTTTGATATCGGCGGTGTGTGAAGCATCGCAAGCCTCGCGAGCGAAAGCTCCGGATTCTCATACCGCAGCTTTGCGGTTACCTCAAGCTCCTCGGGGAGTGATGAAATGAGATTCCCCTCCATAAGCTCGGATATAAGCTTTACGATTTTACCCGATGCTTGTCCCGCACGGTCAAGGTTGTTCGTTTCGCAATTGACGACTCTGTTGACGTTGTTCCTGATTTCGTGCTCTATTTTTATATTCATAAGCGCAAATACGGTGCTGTTCATCGACGCATTTGCCAAAAAATCCTCTATTTGCGCGCTTTTTCTAAAGTAAACCGTCTGCTCCTCGCCTCTTGACGATAGCTTCGGCGAAAGCCCGATGTCCGAAAAATATTCAAAAAGCTCGTTTTGTCTGTTATGCGTGGAAAATTCAAGACTGTATTGCTTTTCCGGGTCAGAAAGCTTCCCTGCTGCAAAAAAGATACCGCGCAGATACGCCCCCTCGCACGCAGGACATTTTCTGTCGAGAAACTCGCCGAAGGAAGAAAACGAAGAAATTTTCTTAAGCGCCGCAGGCGAGGCGAAAGAAAGCATAACCCTTCTGCCGCCGCTTTTCGGTGTGTATATATCTGCACTCTTGCCGTATTGCTCTCTTATAAGCTCGGCAACGTATTCGGCGTTCGTACGATTGTCAAGAGAAAGCACCGCCCCCTCGTCCAAGCATTCCGCGCGCGCGGCAAGAACACCGTAAAGAAAGGCGCGCCTGCAACAAAGAGTCTTTGGCGTTTGCTGTATTATTTCCTCCTTTTGAAGCGAAGAAAAGGACATCTTTATTTTACCTCAAAATTTCTATTTCCTCAGACAACAGTATCCCGAAATCCAAGTATACTTTTTCCTTTATTTTATCGATCAGGCACAAAACGTCATCTGCCGTAGCGTGACCGAGATTCACAATAAATCCCGCGTGCTTTTGAGAAACCGCAGCATCTCCCACGCGCATTCCCTTCAAGCCTGCCTCATCGATAAGACGCGCGGCAAAGTCGCCCACAGGACGCTTAAAAATGCTTCCGAGCGACTTAAATTCGGTCGGCTGCTCGCATTTTCGACGTTTAGTTATTTCTTTTACCGTTTGAGCTACGCTCGTGCCCTCTGCCTGCACGGGTGAAAAGCTTGCTCGTATCAGAACGTGATTTCCGTTTTTCAGGATGCTTTTTCGGTATCCGAAATCCATATAAGTCGGATCGTAGCCATGTC
>JAZNFU010000040.1:0-5789 GCA_045576135.1 Eubacteriales bacterium | reverse complement strand
CGAAAATAATCAATATTTTTGTATCAAATATGTTATATTGTCGCAAATTTGCTATTTACCTGTATAAAGCTTTGTGTTATTCTTTTTTTAAATGAAAATTGCAGTACTTTTTTGCTTTCGAATGACTTTTATGGAGTGTATAATGAGAAGAATAAAAATCGGACAAATCGGTATAGGGCATAATCACGCCTCGGCGAAAATGGAGGCGGTTCGTAAATTCCCCGAGCTTTTCGAGGTCGTGGGATATGCTGAGGAAAATGAGGAGTGGGTACGCGAGCGCGGCGGCTTTGACGCCTATCGCGGCTTGGCTCGACTCTCGGCGGACGAGATTATCGAGCGCTCGGACGCCGTTTTGGTTGAATGTGACGTTTGGAATTTGACTAAATGCGCTGAGGCGTGTGTGGCGGCGGGCAAGCATATTCATATGGATAAGCCTGCGAGCGGCACGCTTTCGGAATACGAACACCTGCTTAATACGGCAAAATCAAAAAATCTTGCCGTTCAGCTTGGATATATGTATAGGTATAACCCGACGGTAAGGGACGCCTTTGCGCGAATCGCGCGCGGTGAGCTTGGCTCTATCCACTCGATAAACGCCGAAATGAGCACGCGCCACGACGACGGGTACCGAGCGTGGCTTAATAATTTCCCGGGCGGAAATATGTATATTTTCGGCTCTCACCTGATTGATTTGATAGTACTTTTGCTCGGCGAGCCGAAAGCGGTGGAGCGCTCGTTCGCATCGAGCGGAATAAGAGGAGTAAAATCCCCCGATATAAACGCGGCAACTCTGATTTACGATAACGCAATCGCCCGCGTGTTCGTTTCCTCGGTAGAGTGTAACGGCTGGGGACGCAGATGCTTCTCGGTCGCGGGTAGCGACGGCACGCTTGAAATACGGCCACTTGAGGTGCCCGTTCGTGCAACGCTTGCAAGGCGCGGCGAGGGCGCGGAATACTTCGCCGATTATGCAAAGGAAATTCCCACAAAGCAGATTCCCGACTCCGAAAGATACGACGAAATACTCCGTGATTTTTACGATTTTATAGTGATGGGAAAGCAAAATCCATACGCGTACGAGCACGAGCTTGCGGTACAAAGAACGCTGCTTCGAGCGGTTGGAGAGCTGTAAAATGCAAAGTATACTTATAAAAAACGGTCGAATTTGGGACGGAGAGAGCTTTTTTGATGCTGACGTGTTGACTGATGGCGGAAGAATTTCCGAAATAAGACCGCGGATAAATGCACACGCGGATTTCGTGTGTGACGCCGATGGCAAGACCGTATCGGCGGGACTCGTAGACGCTCATGCTCATATTCGCGGAATTTCGGATGGGAGCTTTGCCGTGCAGGCGGAGTCTGCCGCGTACCCCTTTGGCGTGACGGCACTTGCGGATGCGGGCGGTGTTTTGGGAAATCGGTGCTTGCTTGATTCATTTATGATAAAAAGCGCCGTCTTTGCCGTTATCGATATCAAAGAAAACCGCGCCGACTTTTCCTCGGTTGAGTATAGGCTTAGGGAGTACGGCAACAGGGCTGTCGGGGTTAAGCTGTACTTTGATACTACTGTGTCACGGGTGTGGGACGAAACGCCGCTTCTGCAAGCGCGCGAGTTCGCCGCGCGGCGCGGCTTGCCGCTAATGGTTCACAGCTCTCATTCGCCGATAAAAATGGCAAGAATATTTGATATTCTTGACTCCGGTGATATCCTCACTCACGCTTTTCACGGCGGTGAAAACAACGCCGCCGAGGACGGCTTTGGGAGTATGAGCCGCGCCCAAAAGCGCGGAGTGCTCGTCGACGTGGGAATGGCGGGGCATATCCATACTGATTTTAAAATTATGTCCGAGGCGCTTCGGGGTGGCATCGTTCCCGACCTTTTGGGCACGGATATTACCGAGTACAGCGCATTCGTGCGCGGCGGCCGCTACGGCTTGACCTTGTGTATGAGCATAGCGAGGGCGCTCGGTATGAGTGAGCGGGATATTTTTAGGTCGGTAAGCTCCAACCCCGCGCGTGCGCTCGGACGGTGTGGCGAGTGGGGCGCGCTTTCGGTAGGCGCTGTCGCCGATATTGCGGTTATTGACTGTGGGGCGGCGGTGAATTTTGACCTGACCGACGGGGGCGGCAATCGCGTTTGCGGCAACAAGGGATACAGATGCGCTATGACCGTGTCCGACGGCAAAATCGTTTATTTGGATTAGAGAGTAAATAATCAGAGCTTACTCTTGCAAAAATCAACAAAGGAAGGAAATAATTATGAAAAGAATAGCGTTTATTACCGGTGGCGGCGGATATATCGGCTCGTCGGTTGCAAGGCAGCTTGCGGCGGAGGGGCTTTCCGTCGCGGTGTGTGATATATCGGAAGAGAGTGTTGCGAGGACGGTTTCGGCTCTCACCGCGTCGGGATATACCGCGCGCGGTTACGTCGCCGACGTCAGCGATTCGGCAAGCATTGACGGAGCAATAAGCCGCGCGGCAGAGGAGCTTGGCGGCCTTGATATTATGGTACACGTTGCCGGGGGAAGCGCGAGAATTGCAGGAAAGGACGCGCAGTACCGCACCCTCGTGAACCAGGAGGACTACGTTATAGACCGCGTTTTGAAGGTAAATCTTTACGGAGCTATCTATGCGAGCCGTGCCGCCGCAAGAATAATGATTAAAGGCGGCAGAGGCGGCAGAATAATCAACTTTTCCTCGGTGGTCGGCACCAACGGACTGAAATACTGTACCGAGTACGCAGCGGCAAAGGGCGGCGTTATAGCGCTGACGAAATCGCTCGCCAAGGAGCTTGGCGAATATAAAATTACGGTAAACTCGGTAGCGCCGGGCATCGTTTTGCGCCCCGAGGAGAAAAATGACGACAGCGTTACCGCGACGAACTTCCTCGGCGAGCGTTGTACGGCGGAGGACGTGGCGGCGCTCGTTGCCTTTCTGGCATCCGAAAAGGCGAGGTTTATAACCGGACAAATATACGCCGTTGACGGCGGCAGATCACTTGCGATGAAAGGAAGCGAATAATGAAGGCTGTACTTATTGACGAAAACAAAAATCTCGTTTGGAGCGACGTCCCGGATCCGATAATAAAGGAGGACGAGGTGCTCGTAAAGATTTGCGCCGCGGCACTCAACCGTGCCGATCTCTTACAGCGTCAGGGAAAATATCCCTCGCCCGCCGGGTGTCCTGAATGGATGGGACTTGAGATTGCGGGCGTCGTTGCCGCGGTTGGCTCGGCTGTTAGCGCGTGGAAGATAGGCGACCGAGTTTGCGCCCTGCTTGGCGGCGGCGGTTACGCCGAATACGTGGCGGTAAAATACGATATGCTTATGCCTATTCCAAAAGGACTTTCTATGAACGAGGCGGCGGCACTCCCCGAGGCGTACGCAACCTCTTACCTCAATCTTTTTATCGAGGGGCATCTTGAGGCGGGACAGACCGCGTTCATTCCTGCGGGTGCGAGCGGACTTGCCTCGGTTGCCATTCCTATGGCTAAGGCGTTTGGCGCGAGGGTTATCACCTCGGTGCTTTCAGACGAAATTTCCGAGAAAATAAAGCCGCTCGGCGCTGACGTAATCATAAATTCAAGCACCGAATGCGTTGAGCGCGTGCTCGAAAACGAGGAAAAGCGGGGAACACCGGTCAGCGTTTCTATGGACTGCCTTTCGGGTGAAACGCTCGGCAAAAGCCTGCCTTATATGGCGCGCGGCGGTTATTGGGTCGTTATTTCCACGCTCGCGGGTGTCGAAACGACCGTACAGCTTCGTCCTCTTTTGACCAAGGGACTTCACCTTGTCGGCAGTATGCTCAGAAACCGCACCCCAAGCTTCAAGGCGCAGATTCTGTCCGAGCTCGTAGCGCGCGTTTGGCCGAAGATAGAGGACGGCACTATAAAGCCGTCAATCTACAAGGTGCTCCCGATTACCGAGGCGGAGGCGGCGCACGCAATTCTTGAGCGCGGTGAAAACGTAGGAAAGGTCGTTCTCAGCGTTTGCGATGAGTAAGAATAAGACTGTTATTTCAGCACTTTTTACGATGCTTTTGTGGGGCTCGCTTTTTCCGATGGTAAAGCTCGGCTTTTCCACCTACGAGGTTCGTGGCACGGCTGATATTCTCTTGTTTGCGGGCATTCGATTCCTTATTTGCGGCGCGGTTATCTCTATTTTTGCCGCACTGAAGGAACGAGGCTCCTACCGTACCGTCGGCGGCTCGCTCGGCACGATACTCTTATCCGGCGTATTTTCCATTATTCTGCATTACGCCTTTACCTATCTCGGACTTGAATTTA
Organism: Eubacteriales bacterium; assembly: GCA_045576135.1. Classification (GTDB taxonomy): domain Bacteria; phylum Bacillota; class Clostridia; order Oscillospirales; family CAG-272; genus UBA1740. The sequence goes on along the minus strand of JAZNFU010000040.1, from coordinate 1,504 downwards.
CCGACAGCTCAAAGACCGCGCTTATCAAGCAGGTCGGCGCTCTTTTCTACGTCTGCTTTTCCTTCCTTTTTATAAAAGAGGATAAGGCGAGCGTTCGAAAAACCGTATCTGCTCTGCTCGGATTTTCGGGAATTTTCGTCTTGAATATCAGCTCGGTGGGCTTTTCCTTTCATATCGGCGACATTTTGATTCTTTGTGCATCCTTCTGCACGGTTTTCTCGAACGTCATCAGCAAAAAGGTCTTTCTTCGCGCGGATCCCATCACGGCAACCGGAATATCGCAATTCTTCGGCGGTGCCGTGCTTTTCGCCGTAGGATTGGTTATGGGCGGTGAGGTTAAATTTTCCTTTAATTCGGAGCTTTGGATTATGGCGTATATCTGTATCGCCTCGGTGCTCAGCTATTGTATTTGGTTCGGTATAGTTAAAAACAGTGAGCTTTCACGGCTGTTTATCATTAAATTTGCAGAGCCGGTGTTTGCCTCCGTCTTCGGCGCCTTGATTCTTCGCGAGAATATATGGAAAATACAGTACCTCGTGGCGTTTTTACTTATTTGCGGCGGTATTTGGCTGTCAAATCTGAAGTGCGGAAAAAGACGCGGGGAATTTTTAAAAAAAGATTGACAAGCGTAAATCCGTGTGATATAATGAACTAAACCGTTGAAGCGGAGATAAAGTCGAAAAAAGACTACACAGAGAGCCTCGGAGGATGAGAGCGGGGTTAGTACTGTTCGGCAAATGGACCGCTGAGGGCGCAAGGAAAGGATAATATGTAAACGAAGGTTTGCAAATCTGAGTATTCTGCGACGCGCGACACGCGTAAGATGTCTGGGATATGAAGTATCTCGTAAGAGCACGCTTTTGCGTGAAAAGGGGTGGCACCACGGATTTTATTCGTCCCCGACAGATTTTTTCTGTCGGGGCGTTTTGTTTTTGGGAGGAATATTATGTTTATCTTGAAGGGACGATGGCGTGGCTTGTAATAACGAAATTAAGTCTTAGGTAAAACTGTCAAAAAATTAAAAATGCGTTTATTAAGGAGAAAATAAAAATGAACTTTAACGGAATAAATTTCGATACCTATCTTAAAAACTATCCGAATGCCGAGGGATATTTCGGCAAATACGGCGGAGCGTATATTTCCCCTGAGCTTAAGGCGGCGATGGATGAGATAACCGAGGCGTATTTCACGATATGCAAATCCTCGAAATTCATAGGCGAGCTTCGCAAAATCAGACGCGAGTTTCAGGGTAGACCCACCCCGATATCCTATCTTGAAAGACTTTCCACGAGCATTGGAAACGTACAGCTTTACGTTAAGCGCGAGGATTTGAACCACACGGGCGCGCATAAGCTCAATCATTGTATGGGCGAGGCGCTCCTTGCAAAATATATGGGTAAGAAAAAGGTAATCGCGGAAACGGGTGCGGGTCAGCACGGCGTTGCTCTTGCAACCGCGGCGGCTTATTTCGGACTCGAATGTGATATCTATATGGGCTCGGTTG
>JAZNFU010000039.1:0-5122 GCA_045576135.1 Eubacteriales bacterium | reverse complement strand
CCTTTTTCGTTTGGTTGGGTGCGTCATTTTTGCGCCGCCCTATTTTGCTTGCGGTACTGATACGGTGATATTCCGGCTTCTTTTTTGAAGAGTCTGCAAAAATACGGATAGTTGGTTATTCCGACCTCCTCGGAAATTTTCAAAACCGAAAGCTCGGTTGATGTAAGAAGCTTTTTCGCCGTTTCCAAGCGGACCGCGTTGACGAAGCCGTTTACCGTACAGCCGTATTCCGCCGAAAAGCTTTTATACAGCGCGTTTTTTGAAACGTAAAATTTTTTACACAGCGATTTTACCGATACGTCCGCACCGAGATTTTCTCTTATGTATTCGGCAATATCCTCCGCTGTGAAATCGTTTTCAATCCTGATAGCCGTATCGAACATTATATGCGGCAAAATCTGCTCAAGACTCCGAAGCTGTTCACCCGTGAAAACGGTAAGTCCTTCAAAAAGCGCCTTTTCGGTGTCGCCAAAGCCCTCTGGCGCGGAGCCTCCGCGGCGTATTCTTCCGAGAATAACGTAGGCTGCCAAAATTTTATCCTTGTAAATAGGCATCGCCACGTCGCAAAGTCCGGAATGACACCTATGCATCTGCACCGTACCGCTCGCCTTGCATTTTTCGATAAGCGCCATATCACAAGCAAGACATTTTTTCTTAAACTCATTATCCCTTTGCAAATACGAGCAAAAATCCTCCGGGTCGGAATATTTGTGCAGCCTCCTTCCGCTCGTGTCAAATACGATTATACTTATCCTAAGCAGCTCCGCAAGATTTTTTACCACCTTTTTTAATTCTTCCGTGTTATATCTTATGTGCATTTGAACACCTCCGCCGTTTAGACTCAGCCAGATTTCGTATATTCGTCTCCGCAAGACTCGTTAAGCTAATTATACAACGTAAATCAAAAAATTGCAATATTATTTATCAAAAGGAAGAAAGTGCAATTTTTCGGGAAATCTGTATATATTTTTTTTGCGGAATAAGCTGTATAATTAGCCGTAGGTGGTGATTAAAAATTGAACGTACTTCTTCTTTCGGTTCGCATAGCCGCACAGTCCGTGCAAAGCGTATTCAAAAAAACGCTTAATAAAAAATGCGGGGGCTGTGAATTTTCAATCAGCGCGGTCATCGCTTTTTTTGCTCTTGCTTACTTTATTATATTCTCGGATGATTTCGTCTTCGAGGCGAAAATTCTGCCATACTGTATTATTTTCGCGATATGCTTTGCCGCCGCAACGGTTAGCTGCGTTCTCGCTTTGGCGTGCGGCTCGATGGGACTTACCGACCTTATACTCGTTTATTCAACCGCAATTCCGCTCGGATACAGCCTGATTTTTTGCGATGAAAGCCTGAACGGCATTCAGATAGCGGGTGTCGCTCTTTTGGCACTGTCCTTTCTGCTAACGTATTTAGGCGGCGAGGGTAAGACGAAAGGGCAGAAAACCGGACTTAAATGGGTGCTTTACGCAATTATTCTTTTTGTCAGCAACGGTATGTGCGGCGTCATTATGCAAATGCAGCAAATAAAGTTCAACGCCGCCCACGACGACTCCTTTATGATTATATCTCTTGTGCTGGTGGTGCTTTTATTGCTTGTCGCGGCTCTTATCAGAGAGGGCGCGTATTTCACCGTCGCCGTAAAGCGCGGATGGGCGCTTTGCGCTTTGTGCGGTGCGAGCAACGGCGTTATGAATTATTTTTCATTCCTTTGCCTGTTAAGAATTCCGGGGTCCATTTACTACCCGATTACCTCTGCCGGTGCTCTTATCCTTTCCTACGTTTTATCGATAACGGTGTTCAAAGAAAGGTTTGCCAAAAATCAAGCCGTAGGATTTATACTTGCCGTCATTTCTATGATATTTGTAAACATAAATTAACAAAACGAGGTGCTATTATGGATTTTCCTAAATCAAACTACACTTACTGTCAGCACGATTCGCTCGACGGATTGGCTGCACCCGACGTTGATTTCTGGCCGATTTATTCTTGGAGCTGGATGGGTGAGATAACCGAAGACGGAATAGCAAAGCAGCTCGACGATATGCAGCGACGCGGTATCAGAAGGCTCTACGTCCTCCCCATTCCCTCCGAATTTACCGGCATCGAGTGCGAAAACGAAACACGCTACCTCTCACACGAATATTTGAAGAAAACCGAATTTCTCATTAAAGAAGCCGTTGCGCGAGGAATGAAGCTCTGGCTTTACGACGAGGGTGGATACCCCTCAGGTGCGGCTAACGGACGCGTCGTGTGGGAAAATCCGCATCTTCACGCGATATCAATCGACAAAAACCGACGGGTACACAAGACGCCCGACCTCGCCCAGCCCTATCCGGATTTGCTTAAGGCGGAATCAACCGACAAATTCATCGAGTATACCCACGAAAAATATAAGAGCTTCCTCGGCGACTCGTTTTCCGAAAGCTTTGCCGCGGTATTTACCGACGAATCGCACGTTTCCTACGGCTCGGATACGTTGGCCTGGAACGACGAAATAGCGAGCGTCTTCAAGCAAAAATTCGGATACGAGCTTGCGGATAATTTTGACGCTCTTTTCGACGAGAGCCGTCTTGACGAGCACTCACGCACGGTAAGAGCCGATTACCGTCAATTGCTTGGCGAGCTGTTCTCCGAAAACTATTTCAAAAGAATTAAGACGTGGTGCGATAAAAACGGAATTCTTTCCACGGGACACGTGGGCGGTGACGACGTTGCCTTCGGTAATGCAAAATGGGGTTATTATAACGTACTGAGCTGTCTTCGCCGAATGCATATTCCCGGTGTTGATATGATATGGCGTCAGGCGTTCCCCGCTCCTCATATGCCGGGCATCGAGCCGTACGCTCCGCTTTGTGCAAACACCCCCTTCCCGCGCTACGCGTCTTCAAGCGCGCATCAAACGGGTGCGAGACTCTCGCTCACCGAATCCTACGCCATTTACGGCGCGGGTATAACCTACGACCAAATGAGGTGGGTATATAATTTTCAGGTTGCGCGAGGAATCAACCTGCTCAACCCTATGAATATGAGCTATACCCACGCGGGCAAGTACGGCGCGATTTCCGGATACCCGAACTTTTCTTCACCCGCCCCGGGCGAGAGCGATTTAAAAATCTTCAATCTTTGGGCGGCAAGAGTAAGCTATCTTATGTCGGCGGGAAAGCCTATTGCGGATTCCGCGCTTTATATGCCGATGCGAGATATATGGTGTGCCGACTCAATCGCGAGAAAATTCGCGGAAGACTTCGAAGCGCTTGGCACGGAGCTTGAGCGACGCGGATGCGATATAGACTTTATTGACGACGAGGCGATACTCGCCGCACGGATAGAAAGCGGCGCGCTTTGCATCGGCGACGCCGCTTACAGAGTGCTGTATTTCCAGCCTGACGTGACTCTTTCCGAAAGCGTGCGCGAAAAGCTTGAGTGCTTCAGACGCAGCGGCGGGGAAACGATCGTTTGCCGTGGCGAATATAAAGCGCGCCCTATTATCGCGGACGAAGAATCAAATCTTCGCGCGACCAGGCGTATCACCTCGGAGGGAACTGTATACTACCTGACCAACGAGGCGTTCGACCAGAGGTCTGGCGAGGTGTATTTCCCGCTTGAAAGCGGAACGACCGCATACGAAATCAATCTTCTAACGGCAGAAAAAAGAGCCGTTTGCGTAAGTCCTTATAAATACGATCTGTCGCTCGGCGGTGAAGCGGTATTGCTTTTCACGCGCGAAAATCCGACGGCGGTGGAGAATATCGAGGCTGCGGCGCATAATAAAATTGAGCTTTGCGATTTTACGCTTGAGGCGAGGTTGGGTATAAAAATAGCCCCCGAGGGCATCGTGGCACGCGAGGAAAACGAAGCACCCCACAAGGTGTCAGCGGGAGATTGGCGCGAGCATCTCGGAGAATTTTTCTGCGGCGACGCCGAATATAAAACGAGCTTTTCGTTCGACGGCGAAATTCCGAAAACGGCAACCCTGAATCTCGGACGCGTCGGATACACCTGCGAGGTCTTTTTGAACGGAAAATCGCTTGGCGCAAAAATATTCTCGCCGTTCGTTTACAGCCTTACCGAGCTGAAACGTGAAAACGAGCTTACAATCAGAGTTTCAAACACTATGGCAAACGCTTATGCCGGAGCTGATTACACGAAGTGGATTCCCGACTACGAGCCGGACTATATGAAAAAGCTTGAGCTTGAGTTTGAAAAGGAATCCTTGGTGAGCGGACTTCTCTCGCCGATAATAATCAGCTATTGAAAAAGGGATTATCCCCATTCTTACGTTTTTTACGTTTATTCGTACGCTCAAACCGCTTATTGCGCCGTCGCTCCCTCAACTCCCGAAGTATTTTCTAAACAAAGCTTTTAAAGTATTGAATGCAGCAATACAGCCACTCCCCATTGAAGCAAAACGGCTTGATTTGTGTAATTTAATATGCTATAATAAATACAACGGTGCGTTGAGTTCGTGTTGCGAAATAGTATCTTCAAAAGCATACGATTTTTTGATATACTTGTAGTATGCGACAACGAACGTCATAAAAAGCTGCTCCGCGATATCAAGGATTTTAAAAAGAGGTCGAAATAATGTGCTTTGCTAAATCAAAGGAGCTATATAAGTTTATAGGTAAAGCTCCAAAACAAAATTTAGAATATTTTGATTTATACAATTTAAAGTCCAACGATATCCGCCTGAATCTTTATATAAGCCGCAAGCGCGCAGGAAAATCAACCCACGTCCTCTGCACCGAGGGCGGCGATATAATTTGGAAAAGGTTTTACCTCTTCGGCGGTATGTCAAGACCGCAAAGCGAAACGAACTACGCGCTGCGCCCCGTATGCGATAAAGACGCAATTACGGTAGTGATTATCCGCGGCACTCCCGCCGTTATCGCAGGCTTGGATAACGGCGTATTCGGCTCGCACCTCTGCGCCCCGAAAAAGTGTAACGTCTACCTGATGAGCGAGAAGGATTCGGTAGAATTCCTGAACTCAGTCTGTCCGCGCGAGCGCTAAAAAACAGATTAACGGCGCGAAAGCATCGTCCTATACCGTTTATGGCAGTTAATTTTCCTTTTGATTATATCGGGCGCCGTGGCGGATTTATTCTATCACATTGAAACCC
>JAZNFU010000038.1:0-2637 GCA_045576135.1 Eubacteriales bacterium | reverse complement strand
CAATGAAAAATCCGAGCTTCTCGCATCGCTTCGCGCCGAGTACGGCGAGTATGTTAAAAAGGAGCTTTCGCTTGACCTTTCTAGAGGTAAGCCGAATTCCGACCAGCTCGATATAAGCCTGCCTCTGCTGTCCGAGGCGCGTCCGAGAGAGAAGTGCTTCTCCGAAAACGGCGTTGACTGCCGTAATTACGGCGTTCTTGACGGTATTCCCGAAATGAAGCGTCTGTTTGCCGATATGCTCGGTATCAAGACCGAATATATTGCCGTCGGCGGTAACTCCTCGCTTCAGCTTATGTACGATACGCTCGCGAGGGCTATGCTCTTCGGAGTTCTCGGCTCGGAGCGTCCGTGGTGTCGCGAAGAAGGACTCAAATGGATATGCGTTACCCCCGGCTACGACAGACATTTTAAAATGACCGAAATGCTCGGCTTCGAGCTCCTTTCCGTGCCGATGACTGCGTCCGGACCCGATATGGATATGGTTGAAAGCCTTGTAAAAGACCCCAAGGTAAAGGGCATATGGTGCGTTCCGAAGTACTCTAACCCCTCGGGAAATACCTATTCCGACGAAACCGTGCGCCGTCTTGCAAGGATGGAGTGCGCGGCACCCGATTTCCGTATAATGTGGGATAACGCGTACGCGGTACACGATCTCGGCGAGGTTGGCGACAGCCTTCTCAATATATTCGACGTAGCCGAGGAATACGGAACGGCTGACAGAATATTCTACTACACATCGACCTCAAAGATTACCTTCCCCGGTGCGGGCGTCGCTATGATGGCGGCAACACCCGCAAATCTTAAGCAAATATCGAAGTACCTCGGTATTCAGACGATAGGCTACGATAAGCTTAATCAGCTTCGCCACACCGCGTATTTTGCTGACGGTGCCGCGGTTCATAAGCATATGATGAAGCTCGCCGAGTTTATCGGACGGAAATTTGAGATAACGCTCTCGGCACTTTCCGAGATAAAGGGACTCGGTATCGCCGAGTGGACCGAGCCTCGCGGAGGATATTTCGTATCTCTTGACGTTATGCCGGGAACCGCAACGAGAGTGTTCGAGCTTATGAAGGGGGCGGGCGTTACGCTCACGACCGTCGGCGCAACCTATCCTTACGGTGTTGACCCGGAGGATAAAAATTTGCGTATAGCTCCTACCTATCCCTCGGACGCAGACCTTGAGCTCGCCTGCAAAATTCTCGTTCTCACCGTCAAGATAGCCGCGCTTGAAAAGCTTTTGGGCTGATAAAGCTTGATGTGTACACGAGTATGATAAAAATTTAATATCAACGATAGAAAATGCACTTAACACGGCTAAGGTTAAGTGCATTTTTCCATATGAGGCGAGCCGGTGCGAAAAAGTGCCGTGGCTTTTTCAAAAATTATCGTCCACCGATTGACAAAAATACGGATTTCGTGGTAAAATATGAGTAATGAAATTTTACGGAGATTTCTATGGAAAATATAGATATCAAAAGCAGAATTGAACACCTTACCAAAGAGATAGAATATAACGCGAAGCTCTATTACGAAAAGGACGCGCCGAAAATCTCGGATTACGAGTACGACGCTATGTTTCGCGAGCTCTCGGAGCTTGAGGAAAAATATCCCGAATACGCGTCGCCCGCCTCGCCGACCAAACGCGTCGGCGGTATGGCGCTCGATAAGTTTGAAAAGGTTACGCACACGGTCAGAATGGGAAGCTTAACCGACGTCTTTTCGGAGCAGGAGCTGCTTGATTTTATTGATAAAACCAACTCGTCCTTGGATTTTACGCCCGAATACTCGGTTGAGCCGAAGATTGACGGTCTTTCGGTAAGCCTTACCTATCGAGACGGCGTTTTCGTTATGGGTGCAACGCGCGGCGATGGAGAGGTAGGAGAGGACGTAACGGAGAACCTTAAAACCGTACGCTCCATACCTTTGAAGCTTAACGAGAATATACCGTATCTTTGCGTCAGAGGCGAGGTTTATATGCCGAGGAGCGTTTTTGCGGCTTTAAACGAGGAGCGTGAGAAAAACGGTCAGCAGCTTTTTGCCAATCCGAGAAACGCCGCGGCGGGCTCGCTTCGCCAGCTTGACCCGAAGATAGCGGCGTCACGCGGACTTGAAATATTTATTTTCAATCTTCAGGACGGGGAGATTTATTCGGACGGCAGAAAGCCGAAAACGCACGGCGAGGTGCTTGATAGACTCTGTGAGCTTGGATTTTCCGTGCTTCCGAATAAGAAAATACTCTCCGACACGGAGGACATTATAGAGCACGTCGAGCTTCTCGGTCAAATGCGACCGGAGCTGTCGTTTGATATGGACGGTGCGGTTATCAAGATAAACGACCTTGCGGCAAGGATAAAAATCGGAGAGGGAACGAGCACGCCGAAGTGGGCGGTTGCGTACAAATATCCGCCTGAGGAAAAGGAAAGTCGGCTGTTATCGATTGATATTCAGGTCGGAAGAACCGGAGTGCTTACGCCGACGGCAAATCTTGCGCCCGTGCGCCTTGCCGGTACTACCGTGTCGCGTGCAACGCTTCACAATGTCAATTTCATAAAGGAGCTTGATATCCGCATAGGTGACACCGTGGTCGTGCGGAAGGCGGGCGAGATAATTCCCGAAATCGTAAGGAGCGTAAAG
>JAZNFU010000037.1:0-4484 GCA_045576135.1 Eubacteriales bacterium | reverse complement strand
AAAATAATGATGTGGGCATGGGCAGCGATGCGCGTTATGGATTACATAGAAACTCTCCCCGAGATAGATAAGGATAACGTTGCTGTCATCGGTCACTCAAGACTCGGCAAGACCGCGCTTTTAGCCGGCGCTATTGACGACAGATTCTACTGTGCCATCTCCAACGACTCGGGCTGTGCGGGCGCGGCGCTCTCAAGAAATAAATCGGGTGAAAGAATAAATGATATAACCGACAGATTTCCGTATTGGTTCTGTGAGCGCTATAAAAGTTATGCTGATAACGAGGACGCCCTTCCGTTTGACCAGCATTATCTGATAGCGGCGAACGCACCGCACAGAGTCTACGTTGCGAGCGCATCGGAGGACGATTGGGCGTGTCCGAAAAACGAATATCTTTCCTGTATAGCGGCAAGCGAATATTTTGAAAAAAGCGTCGGTGTAGGATTTATTCATCAAAACGCTATGCCGAAAATCGACGAGCCTTTACACGACGGATTCGTCGCATACCATCTAAGGCGTGGCACGCATTACCTCGGACGGCGCGACTGGCAACACTATATGAGCTTTTTGAATTCCTCTTATAAAAAGCGTTAGTTCAGCCTCAGACCGCGCGTGTGGCAAATAAATCCCCATCAAAAGCATCAATAACAAAGGCGGCTTCTGCACTGAATTAAATGGCGCAGTAAGCCGTCTTTTATATTGTGAATTTTTTGAAAACTATTCTTAGAGAAGTACTCTTTCACTTGACAATATCACCAAATTTTGATATAATTTTAACGAAGGATGTATGTAATACGCCTGAAAAACTTGTAAAAGGAGATGAAAAAATGAAGACTATCAAAAAATCTCTTGTTTTATTGTTGGTTATGTCGCTTCTTGCATCACTCTTTAGCTGTTACGTGGTATCAGGGCAGAAGATGGATAAGGTCAAGGGCACTTACAAGCTTTCCAGCTACTCGTACACCCCATCGTACGAAAGAAAAAACGGTTACACGGCAAAATCGAGAAATTACGTAACCGACGAGGAATATTTGTACGAGGACTACCTCGTAATCACCGGCAGCAATACGGGCTACTACGTTCATAAGGCTGTAAACACGGAGGCTTACTCAAAGGTCGTAACTCTGCGCTACGAGTATTCTCAGGAAAACTCGTCGGAGGTTGAATACGTCATATTCAACGATGCACTTAGCGTTAACAGCTCGACGGGTACAAACAAGCTTGGCGTGTCGAAGAACAGACTCAACTACTCAAAACCCGCATTTGATTACACCGAGCTTTTCACCGACCGACAGATGCGCTCGGAGGATATATCGGTCAGCTGGGAAAAGGTTGACGGAGCAACAGACCTTTCCTACGTGCAGACCAAGCTTGGAAATTTGAACACGTACAGCTACGAGGGATTCGGCGCGCGCGGAATATACGAGCTTACCTCGGTTATGAACCTCGAAACCTCCGAGCTTATTCAAACCGATTATCAATATTTCTTCTACGTTATAGACACGGCGGAAAACGCAAGCTCGGCAACCGTATATTACGCAACGACCGACTCGCCGACGACACCTCTTACGAGGACTGTCACTATCACGCAAGGCTCGTCCTCGTGGGAATCGTTCACGATGGACGGCTCGGTCTGGAGCAATGATCCGCTGTACTCTGTCTATTATTGCACTCAAGTGGGCAACGACAAGATTACGATAACCTGCGTAAGCAGTGATATCTCGGAAAGCACGGTTCAGTACTATATAGAAAACCGTCTTCCGACAGAATAAGGGCGACTCAATTTCGATATAACCTATAAAACAAGAACGCGTCCTGCCACCTTTGGCAAGACGGAAAAAGACAAAACGAATAAATTAAAAAAAACAGCACCCCATTTATGAAAAACTCATAAGCGGGGTGCTTTATTAGGTTATTAATCAGTTTATATAAGACTCAAGTCTTTGCTTACCTCTTGCGATAGCTGTGATGCAATCCTCTTTTCCCTCGAACTCAATGGAAACGTAGCCGTCGTAGCCCGCGCGCTTCAAAATCGCGATACATTGCTTTACGGGGATATCACCGTCACCGACGGCACAAGCTATGATTTTATTGCAAGCGCGTGTGGTAATTCCCTCGTCCTCAGAAGCTCCATACGGCTTTTTAACGAAGTCTTTTGCGTGGACGTGTAAAGCATAGTTAGCAAGACGCGACACAGCAACGGCAGAATCCTCGTCTGCGCAAGCAAAATTACCAACGTCAACAAGAATGCCGTAATTATCCGAAGCGACCGCGTTAAAGAGCTTCTCCACTCTGTCGCTGTCCTGAGCTATATAACCGTGATTCTCGCTGCAGGTACGAATCCCGAGCGTTTTAGCATACTCGGTTATCGATTTAGCGTTCTTCGCTATGGTGGGAAGCATACGCTCAAAGCTTGCGACGACACCGTCGTGCTTTTCCGAATAGCAAACGTCGTGGCGCAAAATCTTCACTCCAAGCACCGCAGCAACGTCAAGCTCACCTTTTACGCGCTCTACCTCAGCCTCGTTTTCCTCCTCGGTAGGCTGATAAAGATTGGCACCGATAGCATACGCAATAATTTCTATGCCGTATTTTTTCGCTTCGTCGCGTATTTGTGCGGCGTAAAGAAGTCTGTCTTCAAGAGTGGAATTTTCCACCGGTGAAAGATTTGTAAACTCAATCCCGTCAAATCCCATTTCTGCGGCTTTTTTTACACAGTCAAGCTGAGTCATTTTTCCCGCTTTGATATACTGATTAAACGAGTACGAGCTAACCGATATTTTCATATTTTCCTCCTCAAATAAGCACTTCGTGTCCACACTCGGCGGATTTATAAATAGCTTCAAGAATTTTCATTATTTCGATGCCGTCCTCTGCGGGAGTTCTGCATTCCGCCTTTCCGTTAACCACGTCTACGTAATGTCTTATTTCACACTCGAATGCGTCGGAAATAGAAATACCGGTTTCTCCGGCGAAGGATACGTCGGCAAGATAACCCTCAACGTCGGTATAAAGCTCTACCTTGTTGGAAATTTTAACGCCACCCTTGGTACCAAAGAGCTGAACGCTGTTGTCAGGCTTGCTTATATTAAGAGTGAAGCTCGCATCTATAAACATAGTAGCGCCGCCCTCAAAGCGAATAAGCGCAGTCGCAAGGTCCTCGCAATCGCATACGTCGTTTTTGCCCGCGCCCGACGACTTGTATCCAACCGTATCCTTTATACCCGGACGGTTACCGAGCTTGGTAAAGGTTGCACCGTATACCGATATAGCCTTCGGCTTACCCATAAGATAGCGGGTAAGGTCGATAACGTGTACGCCAAGGTCGATAAGAGGTCCGCCACCCGAAAGCGCCTTATTTCCAAACCAACCGCCAGGATTTCCGTTACGGCGAAGATAGCTTGCCTTTGCGTAGTAAATCTCACCGAGCTTTTCGTTTTTCACAAAATCCAGTGTAAGCTCGCAATCCTTTCCGAAACGTCTGACGAAGCCTATCATAAGAGTCTTTCCCGCCTTATCGGCAGCAGCCTTCATATCCTGCGCTTCCTTTGCACTCGTTGCCATAGGCTTCTCGCAAAGAACGTGTTTTCCTGCCTCGAGCGCCAATATGGTGCACGGTGCGTGCGCGGCATTCCAGGTACATACGTCAACCGCGTCGATTTCGGGAAGCTCGACAAGCATTTTCGCCTCGTCGGTGTAGAGCCGCGTAACGCCGTATTTGTCACCCATATAGGCAAGTCTCTCGGCATTTATATCGCAGAAAGCATATATTTCAACGTTATCAAGCTTCTTATAAGCATCAAGGTGATATGCCGAAATGCTTCCGACACCAACCATCGCAATCTTAACTTTTTTCATTGTTTTGACTCCTTTAGTTAGCATTTATGGTGTTTTTAAGGTGGTTCATTGCGATTTTTATATCGTTTTCCGGAGTTTCTCCCGCCTCGCGCTCGATGGTCAGGAAGCCACGATAGCCAACCGCCTCAAGCGCATTGAGATAGGGTGCAAACGCAACCCCGCCCTCGCCCAGCGGCGTCTCGCGGAAGAAGGCGATATCACCGACGTCCTCGGGCATCGGGGTAACGCTGTATATATATTCAGGATTGGTTCTCTGAAGCATTACGCCGTCCTTTGCGTGAGTATGCACTATGTAATCCTTCAGGTTGTTGACAGCGCATACGGGGTCGTCACCGACGACCATCACCAAGTTGGCAGGGTCAAGGTTTACCGCAACACCACGCGAGCCAAGGCTGTCAAGAAACTTCTTAAGCACCGCGGACGGCTCGGGGCCGGTTTCTATGGCAAAATGAGCGTCAAGCGAGTCGGCATATCTTGAAAGCTCGTAGCAAGCCTCCTGCATTATCTTGTAGCGCGGATGGCTCGGGTCGGAGGGCACGACTCCGATATGCGTCGTTACGATATCGGTTTCAAGCTCCTTTGCAAGCTCAAGTATTCTCTTGGATTTCTCAACAAGCTCGGGGTTG
>JAZNFU010000036.1:0-4236 GCA_045576135.1 Eubacteriales bacterium | reverse complement strand
CGACCCGTCAAAGATTGCGAGGGATTTCGCAAAGGAGCGTCACGCGCTTGACGACGAGCGTCTTTTCACCGACTGGCGTGATTTGTGCGCGAAGCCGAAAATGGCGGATTTTGCGATAATATCAACGCAGGATAATCTTCACCTCGCTCCCGCGCTCGCTTGCATAGAGCAGGGATACAATCTTCTTCTTGAAAAGCCTATCGCACCTACTGCACGGGAGTGTAAGGTTATTTACGAGGCAGCAAAGAAAAAGGGCGTAAAAATCGTGGTTTGCCACGTTCTCAGATTTACTAAATTCTGGAAAAAGCTCAAGGAAATGATAGATAGCGACGCGATAGGCGACGTTATGTCTGTTATACATATGGAAAACGTCGGAAATGAGCATCAGAGCCACAGCTTCGTGCGCGGCAAATGGCGCAGAGTTGACGAGTCCTCGCCGATGATTTTGGCTAAATGCTGTCACGATACCGATATTTTGCAGTGGCTTATCGGCAAGAAGTGTAAGAAGGTACAGTCCTTCGGCTCACTCACTCATTTTACTCCCGAAAACAGACCCGCGGGTGCGCCCGACAGATGCCTTGATGACTGTCCTTATTTCGATACCTGCTACTATAACCCCGTGAAGCTCTATATCGGCGAGCGCCGCTGGGACAGACGAATGGCTGTCACCGGTATGCCTGACCCGACCGACGAGGACGTTATGCACGCTATTCGCACCGGCCCTTACGGCAGATGCGTTTACGCTTGCGACAACGACGTGGTTGACCACCAGGTCGTAAATATGGAATTTGAGGACGGATGTACAGTTTCGTTTACAATGTGCGCCTTTAACAAGCTTGGAAGATGGATAAGAATCTTCGGTACCAAGGGCGAAATTATGGCGTGTATGTCGGGCGAGATATCGCTTTATTCCTTTGCTAAAAAGGAATTTGAAACGGTTAAGTACGTGCTTCCCGGCGAGGACCTCTCGACAGGACACGGCGGCGGTGACTCGGGTATTATGGAGGACGTATACGGCTACTTCACCGGCGGCGAGTATTCGAATTCGGTAAGCGGCTTTGAAAACTCTTATTTCAACCATCTTATCTGCTTCGCGGCAGAGGAGTCGAGAGCTACCGATACCGTCGTTGACCTTGAAAAGTATTCGGACGGAATTGAGATTTAATTTACGGAATCAAAAGGAGAATAAGATTATGACGAACGTCAGCTACGATTTATCCAAAATCGGTGGAAAAATAAAGATGCTTAACTGCGTTAACAACGGTCCGGTCGAGGGTGGAGTACGTGATATGCCGAACAATTTTGACACTTATAAGGCTGCAAAATTCCCGTATGCGAGAAATCACGATGCGGCGCTTTGTTCGTATCCCAACCGCGAGCATCTGGTTGATACGCACAGAATTTTCAAAAACTTTGATGCGGACGTAAACGACCCCGCGTCTTACGTATTCGTTCCCACCGATATGCATCTTCAAGTAACCGTAAACGCGGGTACGAAGCCCTTTTACCGCCTCGGTCCGTCTATCGAGCACTATTATAAGGTCGGTACCTATCCCCCGAAGGATTATTTGAAATGGGCGCAGATTTGCGAGCATATTATAATGCACTACAACGAGGGGTGGGCAGACGGCTTCCACTGGGGACTCGAATACTGGGAGCTTTGGTGCGAGCCCGACGTGAAGAATGCCGACGGCTCACGCCCGATGTGGCAGGGAACCGAGGAAGAGTTCAACGAGTTCTTCTCGGTTGCTATCAAGTACCTCAAAAACAGATTCCCGAATCTTAAGTTCGGCGGCCCCGGCTTCGCAAGAGCGGTTGGAAAGCCCTTCTTCGATAGCTTCTTCACTTATTTGAGGGAAACGAACGCACCTCTTGATTTCTACACCTGGCACAGATATACCGATAACCTTGAGGACCTTGAAAAGCATATACGCGGCGCGCGTGAGATGGCTGACAGATACGGCTATGCGAATGCGGAGTCCATTCTTGACGAGTTTAACTACAATGCGGGCGCTATGAACGGCGAAACCTTCCGTAAAACCATCAAGGCGATAAATTCCATCAAGGGTGCTTCCTATACCGGCGCAGCTATGTGCGTAGGACAGGCAACGCCGCTCGATATGCTTATGTACTACGGCGTACAGCCGAACTCGGCGTGTAACGGTTTGTTCAAGGACATAACGCACGAAACCAACAAAACCTATCATATTTACGAGATGTTCCGCGACCTTCGCGAGCTTGGCACGAGCGTTGAGGTTCCTTACTCCGAGGAGAATATCTACTCGGTAGGCGCTACCGATAACGGCGGCAACTACGCCTTTATGCTCACCTATTTCGATAACAACGACGAGGCTGAAAATAAGGATATCTCGGTTGAATTTAACAACAATTCGGGCAAGGTAAAGGTTTCCTACTACCTTCTTGACGAAAATTACGACAATCAGCTTCTGCGCGAGGAAATCTTCACGGCTGACACCTTCCGCGCGTATTTGAAAATGAATCTTTACACAACCTACTTTATCAAGGTGGAAAAGCTTTAATTTTTCGGGAGCTTAATAATAATGAACTATAACGAGCTGTTTGACCGCTTGGGACTTGGCGCTGATGCAGAGGCGATGTTCAAGAGCATTGACGCAAAAACCTCCAAGCCGGAATTTTCATACGCCCTGCAAAAAAGCTTCATTGCTTTCGGTGCGGGGGATGCTGAATTTGGCGAGTATATGGCACACTTTGCCGAAAGCTTCGGAATTACCCCTGAGGAGCTTACGTTTTACGTATATATGCGCCTTGCAATGCGCGCTGTCGATGAATATGCCGAGCGGGCAATAGAAACGGATATATTTTTCAATACGATGAAATCCGATTTTATACCTACGGTAAATGCGTATTTCAAGAAAAGGGGCAAATACGGAATAGCTTCCGCGGCACGCAGGTGGATAGGCTATCCGTTAGCCTTGAAAATTTTCAACCTCGGTATACTTCGCTTTCAGATTGCACCGTCGAGATACGACGTGAAAATCGGCGAGGTCGAGATTAAAAAGGGTGAGCCCTGCATCAGCGTTCATATTAAAAAGGGAAATTTCGACGAGGCTGAATGTGAGGCGGCATACGCCGTAGCGCGCGAGTTTTTTGCAAAGCATTTTGATATGATGACACCCGTATTCTTCTGTTATTCCTGGCTTATGCAGCCTTGGCTTTTAGACGTTTTGCCGAAGGATTCCAAAATAGCGAAATTCCAGAGAAAATATAGGAATATCGACTTTGTCGAGGACCCCGGCGACGTTTTGCGTTGGGTATTTCCCACGGTATGCGAAAACCCCGCAGACTATCCCGAGGACACCACGGTACAGCGCGCCACCAAGGCTCGAATTCTCAGCGGAGAGATAATCGGCTACGGTGCAGGCGTCAGACTTTGAGCCTTTTAAAATTAATCTAAACCGAACCGCCACGAGTGTGAAAGCAGAGCGCTCGCGGCGGTATTTTTGCGCGCACTCGGCGAAAATTTGTCATTAGCAATTTCAAATTTCTCGTTATTGACAAAGCGAATACCGAAAGTTTGCGAGAGCTTGCATTTTTACCGATATTTTTCAAAAGTAAAAGCCGCCCTAAACACAAGGCGGCCTTTATTGTTCCAGTTCTAAATCTTCCGAACGGAAAATATCGTCATTTAAAAACTCGGTAAGAGGCATATCAAAGCCTCTTGCAAGCATAATCACGGTACTCAAAGTCACCGTTTTGTTTCGTCCGTTCATTATACACTGCATACTTCCGTGTTGTATTCCCGATTTCTGCTCCAAGCGGTATTGGGACATACCGTTTTCACGCAACAGCTTGGAAATACGCTTTGCCACAGCGTCATTGACAGTCAAGTTGGCATCCCCCTCCCGATCAGAAGCTTTCGCTCTGTAGATTTGCCTACATATACATTTTATCAGGAAACGCGGAAAATTATAAGAAGGTACGCCTGCATATTCTTGATTCATCTTGGAGATTTTTGTTATAACATATTTGCTTCAATATAGTCAATCACTTCATCCATAAATCCGATCGGACCGTGCGGATGATGGTCGCAGCCATGCTTGCACCAAGTGCGGATGGGCGCGCCTGCTTTTTCGTAAAACTCCTTCAGAATCAAGGCGTTTTCACGGCAGGAAACCGTTTTGTCCTCATCGCCGTACACCAGCGCCACGGGCAAACGCGCATCGGTGAGCGAGCGCAGGCGGTGGACGGGCTGGC
>JAZNFU010000035.1:0-1963 GCA_045576135.1 Eubacteriales bacterium | reverse complement strand
GGCGAGCGAGGAAACGGCAATAGAACAAAAAACGTAAAACGAAGAAAAACGCAGTTTTTCAACCAAACACAAAAATCATAATCACAAAACAGAGATACCACGTCGAAACAACTCCGCAATATCTCTGTTTTTTGTTCGGTTATGCCCAAAGATGCAAACACAACGCACGGCGCCGTAGATTTGAGGCAGAAATTGTCGGCTGACGAGCGATAGCCGTACAAGATTACGGCGAGCGAGGAAACGGCAATAGAACAAAAAACGTAAAACGAAGAAAAACGCAGTTTTTCAACCAAACACAAAAATCATAATCACAAAACAGAGATACCGCGTCGAAACAACTCCGCAATATCTCTGTTTTTTGTTCGGTTATGCCCAAAGATGCAAGCCGTAATCAATCGAACGAGAAGACGGCTGCCCCCTCCTTAATAACGAGCTTCGCCGCAAACCGCTTTCCGTTTTTGGAAATAAAGCCGTCAAGCTTTGCCGTAGTACCCGTGGCAAGCAGACGCTGTACCTCGTTTATCGGGATATCGCGGCGGCAAATGTTGAGTCCTATACGGAAAGAGCAGCCGTCGGCGTAGCCCATACAGCCGTAATTGTATTTGCCGCGCACCACGTTTTTGCCGCAAATCGGGCATACTCCCGCTATCTGTCCGTACTCGCCCGTGTCGGCGGTGATAGGCTTCATAGCCTTTCCGCTTTCAAAGACGGCGGCGATTTCACCCTCGGCAAGCTTAACGCTCTCCATTACGGTCATCTGACCGCGGAACACCTTTTTGAGCGCCTTACCAAGCTCGCTCGTCTTGTATTTATCCATAGTTATTGAAAGTCTGCCGAGCGACTCTATGAGATATTCGCCCGCGGGCAAAATGGTATAGACGTCCTTTTTCAAACCGATGTATCCCGATTTTTTGGCGTTATCTATGATACCCGTCCTCGTCGCCTCGGTGCCAAGCTCAAGTCCCTCGAAAATAGCGCGGTAGTCCTCAGCGTCGTCAACCTCGCCCGATTCCTCAAGCTCCTTCGCCCGCGCCTTATCGTCCTTGAAGGGATTTTTCAGATAATTATTCAGCGTTTCGATAGTGTAGTGCTTCGGCGGTGTGGTCTGCTTTTCGGCAGGCGCAAACGCAATATTCACCTCGTCACCGACGGCAAGCTTCGGCAGAAGCTTATCCTTTTGAGTATAGTCGTCGTATTTAGTCCAGCCCGGCTCTAAAATGACCGTGCCCTTCAAGGAAAACTCCTCATACTCACCGACCTTTATCTTGATTTCGCTCTTTTCGGCAACGCACTCCTCGGCGCAGAATACCGCAACGAAGCGGCGGAAAACGGTGGAATAAACCTGCGATTCCTTTTCGGAAAGCGCGTTTTTGTCAGGGATTTTATAAGTCGGCGTAAGCGCCGAGTGCGACTCTATTTTAGAGTCGTCGAAGATATATTTCGAGTCGCGGAATTTAACCGGATAACCGAGCTTTGATACGTTGGAAATTATCGCGCGCATCTTGTCCTTTTCCGCCGTGGCAAGATACTCGGAGTTGGTTCTCGGATAGGTAAGATAACCCGCCTCGTAGAGCTTCTGTACTATCTTGAGGCTCTCCTCCATCGACATCTTGTATTTTTTGCCGAGCGTGTTCTGAAGCGTTGAGAGCGAGTAAAGCTTCCCGGGGTGAATCGTATCCTTTTTGCTCGTCGCGTGCGTTACGACAGCACCGCACTCGTTATACTTGTCGGCAAGCTCTTCCGCCTTGTTTTTCTCGTCTTTTGAAAACTTTTGTTTACTTGTAAGCTCTATTTTCTCTCCGTTCGTCTTCTCACAGCTGAAAAGCGAATAGTAGATTTCAGGCTTGAAATTCTTGATTTCCATATCCCTGTCGTATATGGCACGGACTATGGGAACGATAACTCTGCCGACTCTCAAAAGTCTGCCGGTCATAATGGTTGCGTACCTCGTGAGGTTAACGCC
>JAZNFU010000034.1:0-2306 GCA_045576135.1 Eubacteriales bacterium | reverse complement strand
GTAGCTGATTCTTTGTCCGCGATAGCTGACGATATCTGACCTCGGGTCGATTTTCGTACCGACGGTGGCAACGTGACCGTTAACCGTTACGTTACCCGCTTCAATTTCCGCCTCGGCAGCCCTGCGCGACATAATTCCCGCGTCCGCTATGAATTTTTGAAGTCTAACTTTTTCCATTGCAGTATTCTTTCCGTTTTTATTTATAGTAACTGTTTAAAGCTTGCTTTTTGGCGCGAATATCGCACCGCCCCTGATTTCAAAATAATTTTTCAAAAAAGCTCTTGCGCCCGGGGACGTCGCACTCCGCGATTATATCGACCTCGCCGACGACCTTGCCGCCGCTGATAATCTTCACCGAGCCGACCGCATCGCCCGCCTTTATCGGAGCTATAAGATATTTCGGTAAATCGTATATAAGCTCGGTTTCCTCACCGCGCTCTCGCACGAAGGAAAAAGCCTCGCGCACCCTCACACGCACCGACGAGGTGTCCGAATTTACCGTCCCAAGCTCAAAGCTGGTATCAGCCGACAAAGCCTCGCAGCTTTCTACGCGGCTAAAGCCAAAATCGAGCATCCTTTGGTGGTCGGACCAGTCGCACGGCGCGTTTATGGTGACCGCAATCAGCGTCACGCCGTCCCGACAAGCCGCGCTTACGAGGCTTCTGCCGCTTCGCTTGGTGTAGCCGGTTTTTACCCCGACACAGCCGTCGTAGAGCGTCAAAAGCTTATTATGGTTTGCAAAAACGTGATTTTCACCGCACGCGCGGTCGGTTGCCGTGTACACCCTTTTTGCAACGATATCGCGAAAGACCTCGTATTTCATAGCCTCTGCCGCGATAACGGCAAGCTCGCGCGCCGTGGTGTAGTGGTTTTCGGAGTCAAGCCCCGACGGGTTTTCAAAGTGGGTATCGGTAAGTCCCAAATCAGCCGCCACCTCGTTCATAAGGGCGGCAAACGCTGAAACCTCGCCCGATACGGTATAGGCAATCTGCATAGCCGCGTCGTTTGCGCTCCTGAGCATCAGAATATGCAATAGGTCGAAAAGGGTATATACCTCGCCGCCCCGAAAGTAAGCCGACGAGCCTTCAATTCCGACAGCCCTTTTGTCAATAGTAATCTCGGTATCAAGCGTAATCTCGGTATCGGGACTGTCGCACGCGCGAAGTGCTGTGAGTGCGGTCATAATTTTAGTGGTGCTCGCCATCGGGAGCCGTTCGTTTTCGTTGTGAGCGTATAAAAAATTGTTACGCGTCGGCTCGTAAAGCACCGCCGAGCGCGCGCTGACCGACGGCTCTGATTTTGAAAATGCGGCGAATGCAAAAAGTGCGAAAAGAAGCGCGAAAAGCATTATTGCCGCAATTACGGTTTTTCTTGGATTCATAACGCCACCCCCGCTTTTATTTTAGCGAGCGGCGCTTCGTTTATACCTTGCAATTTATGTCAGCGGTATAAGCGCCGTGAGCACCACCCGACCTGACACATTCGGCATTTTTCCGTTACCGAATTCGTGTAGACGGAGTGCGAGAAGCGTCAGGTGAGCGCGTCCTTTATTTTTTTGATAATTTCGGGCGAGCGGTCGATAAGCGAGGTAATTCGTTCAACATCGTCACTCGGCGCGGCGAGGGGAATGAGATTGATTTCCGCGTTTTTACCTACCGTAAGAAAGGCAATCGGGGTTATCGAAACGCCCGTGCCGCTTCCGCCGCCGAAATTTTGCGATGCGGTTATCTTTTTACCGCCGTAGTCAAGACCGCCCCCGGCAAACCCAACCGAAACCTTTGAAATAGGTATAACGGTAACGCCCGAGGGCGTGGTAATCGCGCGCCCAATCACCGAATCCATATCGGTAAAGCTCTTTATTCCGTCAAGCGAGGCTCTTATAATATCGCTCATTTTGTTTTCAGCCATTTGTAGCCCTTCCTCTTTGCGTTTTTTAATAAGCTTGAAAGAACGGTCAAAAGTCCGATTAAAATCCAAACGATACGAACGCTAAGCGTGATGCAAAGGTAAAACGAGTCGGGTAAACGCTCGTCCGAGCGCAAGCTGACAGCTCCCGCGTCCTCACGAACGCTTCGGGTGCGCGGCTCAAGGTAAGCCTTGGCGAGCGAGATAAAAAGCGGATATTTTCCGAATGCCGAAATAGCGTTTTCGGATACCGTCCCATCGTTTTTGTTAAGATAAATCCGTTGGACGTCTATATCCGAGTGAGATAAAATATAGGCGCGGCACCGACGGAAAATCGAAAGCCTTTTAATTTTCTTTGGAAGCGAGCGCCCGCCACCCTTTCTTTCGCGGAAATTAAAAAG
>JAZNFU010000033.1:0-7332 GCA_045576135.1 Eubacteriales bacterium | reverse complement strand
GGCAAAAAGCATTGAGATTTATTTGAAAGACTCGGCATCTGTGATTGATTTTACTCGCGTTTGTTGCGTCCTTTCGTATGTTTTTTTGAAAGTCGGAGGCCAAGCGGTCTTAGGAAGACAAGGGTCTCTTACAACTCCTTGGCTCACAGAACGACATGGCTACGATCCGACTTGGCAAAAAGCATTGAGATTTATTTGAAAGACTCGGCATCTGTGATTGATTTTACTCGCGTTTGTTGCGTCCTTTCGTATGTTTTTTTGAAAAACGAGCAAACTTTACTTAAAAAATGCAACAGGAGCCGTCACAGTTATGAAATGCGTCGTTAAAAAAACATTGCCCCTTATTTGTATATCGTTCGTTCTTTGCGGAAGCGCCGCGTCGCTTAGCTCCTGCACGAGTGGCGGCCGTGCGGGCGAATACACTTACCGAACCTATACGAGTGCGCTTGCTACCGATTGGAATCCGCACACCTGGCAGACGAATGCCGACAGCGGAGTGCTCGACTATATACTCTCACCCCTTGTTGACGTGTCGGTTTTGGACTCAGAGTCGGGCGTTTATCAGTGGGTGTACGATATGGCAGAGTCGGTAACAGACGTGACTCGTGAGCATCGGGCGGAGTTGTTGAAATACGGCTCGGTTTTGCCGAGCGGTAAGCCGCTTGATACGGTGGAGTCGGGATTCGTGTTCGAAATAAAGCTCAAGCGAGGGGCTAAATGGGAAATGGGCGAGGATATTACGGCGCGAGATTACGTGCTTTCAATGATGGAGCTTTTGAATCCCAAAATGAAAAATTACAGAGCAAATCTATACGTTTCCGGCGAGAGCGCAATAGCGGGAGCTTATGAATATTATTCGGGAGAAAGTGCTGATTTTGACACAGTCGGTCTTTACTCGGTTGACGATTACACCATAAGATACGTAACGAAAAACGCAATAGAATTAAACTATTTTTTGAGCTCGCTTTCGTCAAACTGGTTGGTTCATATCGACACGTATAACCGAGGAAAAAGACAAAGCGGAGAGCTTGTCAGCACCGATTATAATACGACGCTTGAAACAACCGTATCCGCCGGGCCTTATAAGATCGCATCCGTTCAAGATCAGAAGCAAATGATCCTTGTGCGAAACGAGAATTGGTACGGTTGGGAGTACGCAGACGGAGAGCTTGTTTCATATACAGATTTTTTGGTAGGGGGAGAGCGAGTACAGCAATATCAGACCACGCGCGTCGTGATAGACGTTATGGACGAGGGCAGCGCGAAATCGGCGTTTATCAGGGGTGAGCTTACCGAATGGGTACCAAGCGCCGAGGAGCTTTCGGTTTACGGCTTTTCGGATAGACTTTATCGCGTTGACGAAACCTACACGATGTCACTTTTCTTTAATACGAACGAGTCTGCGCTTTCCAGAATGGATAAAACGAGGGGCAATAAAAACTCGCTCGTTTTGGCAAGCTATGATTTTCGTCGCGCGTTTTCTCTTGCTATAAACCGAGCGAAATTTTGCACGGCGACAGCCGGGTACAAGCCGCAGTATGCGCTTTTGAACGATATATATTATTACGATATCTATAACGACCCAAGCTCCGTATACAGAGAAACGTCCGAGGCTATGGAGGCTGTGTGTCGGTTATACGGCGTAAGCTACGGCGAGGGGACTGCCTACCCGACGCTTGACGATGCGTATTCCGCGATAACCGGGTATAATATTACACTCGCGCGCTCGCTTATGAAAAGCGCCTGTGCCGAGCTTACCCGGCGCGGAGCTTACCGCGAGGGCGAGGAGATAAAAATATCGATTGCCTGGTCAAAAGGGGCGCTGACGGCTGACGATAACAAGCAGATAACGCTTCTTAACAGCTTCATAAACGAGGCGGCTCGCGGCTCGGGCTTCGGTAAAATAACGCTCGTCGGCGTCGGAAATATAGCAAACAGATATTCCGCTGTGCCCTCGGGTGATTACGCGATAGGCTACGGCGCGTGGGGCGGCGCCGCGTTTTACCCTTTCAGAAATTTTCAGGTTTATATGGACCCCGATAAGTACAGCTTGCACGAGGCAGCGTGCTACGACCCCAAAAAAGAGCTTCTTACGCTTGAGGTAAACGGCAAGAGCGTTACGAAAACCTGGCAGGCTTGGTCGAACTCTATGCTAGGCTCAGGTGAGTATGCTGACGCGGATATGCAAACAAAGCTTTCCATTTTATCGAGTTTGGAGGAGAAATTCCTTTCGACCTACTACCGAATACCGCTATGCTCGACGACACAGTGCTCGCTGCTTTCTTATCAAGCCGAGTATTATACCGAGCAGTACAACGTAATGTACGGCTTTGGAGGTATCAGACTTATGAAATACAATTACGACGATGCCGAGTGGTCGGATTTTGTAAGAGAGTTCGGCGGCAAGCTTGGATATGAATAAGGATTTTTATGGCAAAATATATTTTAAAGCGAGTTCTTCTTATGCTCCTTGCGGCGTTCATAATAATAACCGTTTGCTTTATGCTGATACGGATGCTGCCGATGGAGCTGCCTGAGGATAAGAATTTGCGCGAGCAGATGCTTGAGCGCTGGGAGGCGCTCGGATATGGAAAGCCGCTTTTGGTTCAATACGGAATATATCTCAAAAATATAGTAACGAAATGGGATTTCGGCACGTCCTGGTATATATCCGTGCGGCGCGGTGCGTGGGAGGTGATTTCATCAAGGCTTTTACCGACGGTGCTCGTCAACGTATACGCGCTCCTGTTTTCGACGCCGGTCGGTATAGCGCTCGGAATATTTGCCGCAACCAAGAAAAACAAGTGGCAGGACCACACGGTGAGCACGCTCGTTATGCTTTTCGTATCCGTGCCGAGCTACGTCTATGCGTTTTTGGTGCAGTACCTGCTTTGCTTCAAACTCGGACTTTTTCCGATGACGGTGCGCTCGCTTGCCGATGCGGGCGGCTCTTGGTTTTCGCCGACTATGTTCCACAGTATGATACCTGCCGTGATAGCTCTTTCGTTTGGAGAGATAGCGGGACTATGCCGATTCACCAGAGCCGAGCTAACCGAATGTATGACGTCGGATTATATGCTGCTCGCGAGGGCAAAGGGACTCAGTAAAAGAGAGGCACTCGTCAGGCACGCTCTACGAAACGCGATGGTGCCGATACTTCCGACTATCATAGCTTCGTTTATAGATATTCTGGCAGGCTCGCTTATAATAGAAGAAATCTTTTCTATTCCGGGTGTCGGTCAGCTGTATATAAAATCGATAGTGCAAAGAGATTACGACGTGTTTATGGCGGATACGATTTTCTATACGCTCATCGGACTTTTTGCCGGAATCGTCGTTGATATAAGCTACGGCTTCATAGACCCGCGAATAAGAATAGGACAGAGGCAGTAGCGCACGGAGTAAATAAATTTATGGAAAATAAAAACGGTATATACGGAGACGTGCCGCCCGAAAAATTCAGGCTCGTCGGACCGAGGGGTGATGCGTCGGGGACGTCTGTGGGTGAAAAATCGGTTGGATATTTCGAGGACGCGTTCAGAAGATTTAAAAGAAACAAGGCGTCTATAACCGCCCTGATCATAATAATATGTATAGTTTTGTTTGCAATTTTAACACCTTTGCTTGAAATCGTGCACCCGATAGACTTTCTTGAACCGTATTACGCTAAGATGGGACCGAGGGTTGAGTGGCTGCGTAACGGTATGGGAATTTTGAGCGGCGGGAGAAAATACAATCTTTCGGAGCGCAGACTCGTTTATCTTCTCGCGCTCGGCGTCGCGGCACAGGATAAGTCGGGTGGAGTAGTGGATTTTTCACAGATAGATAAAGAATACTCACCGATTCTCGATTACGAGTATACGACCCTCGGCGTGAGCGGCAAGGATATGTACAGCGGTGAGGTTGACAGCTATCTTGAGGTAGGATTCGTATATATGAATATTAGCGCGCAGGAGTATGAGGATATACTCGAATACGAGAAGCAGAGCGGCTACGCCGTGCTTTTTCCGCTTATCAACGACAACGAATACAATCCCGAGCCTGCGAATGCAAATTATTGGTATATGGCCGACAGCCGTGCAAACGCACAGCGTCCGATTTATGACACCGATTCGCAAGGAAATATAAAGCTTGGTGCTGACGGCAGACCGACGGTGCTTTATACCGAGCCGATAGAATTCTCTCGGAATATGCAGCTTTACGACAACTATACGAGAGGGGCGGACGGTCAGCCCGTCTATTATCAGGCATCGGGCAGCACGGAAGCGGAGCAGATACGCGTGAGGGTTTTGTATTACAATTATTATCGCTATAAAAACGGCGGTGCGCCCGACTATATTCTCGGTACGGATTCGCAAGGCTACGACCTTGCCGCAAGAGTGGCGGGCGGTATAGGACTGTCTTTGCTTATCGCCGTCTTGGTGTCGCTTATAAATCTCGTTATCGGCGCGGTCTACGGAGCGGCGGCGGGTTATTACGGCGGTACGGTCGACCTCGTAATGTCGCGCATAACCGATATCCTTTCGGGCGTGCCCACGATCGTCGTGCAAACGCTCTTTCAGATTCATCTTGCGGAGCGTGTGGGTGTTATCGTGAGCCTTTTGTTTGCCTTCGTTCTGACCGGTTGGATATCAACGGCGCTGCGCGTGCGTACGCAATTTTACAGATTTCGCGGCGAGGAATACGTTATGTCGGCGAGGACTCTCGGTGCCTCCGACCGAAGAATTATATGGCGGCATATTTTCCCGAACACCCTCGGAACGCTGATAACGGCGTCGGTGCTGGTTATACCCGGCGTGATATTTACCGAGAGTATGCTGTCCTTTCTCGGAATAGTAAACCTCGGCACCTCAAGGATAACCTCGCTCGGAACGCTGCTTTCGGAGGCGTCGGGAATCTGGACTAATTATCCGCATCTTATGCTCGTGCCCGCACTCGTCATATCGCTTCTTATGATATCCTTTAATCTGTTCGGAAACGGGCTTCGCGACGCCTTCAACCCGACGCTTCGCGGTGCGGATTGATTTTCGGGAGGTAATATGGAGAAAATACTCGAGGTTGAAAATCTTGAAATCGGCTTTGCCTCGCCGAAGGGCGAAAGCTACGCTCTGCGCGGCGTTTCCTTTTCGCTTTATCGCGGAGAGGTGCTTGCGATAGTCGGTGAATCCGGCTCGGGAAAAAGCGTTACGTCAAAGGCGATAATGGGAATTCTTCCGCAAAACGCCGTTGTCAAGGGCGGCAGAATATTATATTCGGGCAGCGACCTTCTTTCGTTTTCGGACGAGCAGATGTGCGGCATACGGGGCAGGAAAATAGCTATGATATTCCAGGACCCTCTGTCCTCTCTCAACCCGACGATGAAGGTCGGGCGGCAGATAAGCGAGGCAATACTGCAAAGAGGCGGCGTCAGCAAAGCACAGGCGCGCTCGCGCGCGATTTCGCTTATGGGCGAGGTTGGGATTTCGGATGCGGAAAAAAGATACGAGCAGTATCCGTTTCAGTTTTCGGGCGGTATGCGTCAGAGAATCGTAATAGCAATAGCGCTTTGTGCCGACCCCGAAATACTGATATGCGACGAGCCGACGACGGCGCTCGACGTCACCATTCAAGCGCAGATTCTCGACCTTATAACCGAGCTGAATAAAAAGCGCGGGCTTTCCGTGATTTTCATAACGCACGACCTTGGCGTTGTGGCAAGGGTCGCGGACAGAATAGCGGTTATGTACGCGGGAAAAATCGTTGAATACGGCAGGTGCGATGAGATATTCTTTGACCCAAGGCATCCTTATACCTGGGCGCTGTTTTCATCGGTGCCGACTCTTGATGACGAGGGGCGGCTTGACGCCATAGGCGGTACGGTACCGAGTATGCACTCTGCTATCGTGGGGGACGCCTTTGCTCCGAGAAACGAATACGCGCTTGCGATAGATTACGAAATCGAGCCGCCGACGTTCCGCATTTCCGAAACACACGGTGCGGCAAGCTGGCTTTTGCACCCAAACGCTCCGAGCGTGAGTATGCCCGAAAAACTCAGAAAAAGAATCAAGAGGTGGCGCCGCGATGAATAACGGCAAGGAAAATAAAAACGGCAGCTTGCTTTCGGTGCGGGGGCTTACTCAGGATTTTCGCTCTCGCGGCGGCGTATTCCGCGCCGTTTACAACGTAAGCTTTGATATAGAGCAGGGCGAGGCGTTTGGACTCGTCGGCGAGTCGGGCTCGGGGAAAACGACCACCGGGAGAGCGATTATGGGAATAAATAAAATCAGCGGCGGCGATATAATCTTTAAAGGTGAAAATATAGCCGTAAAAGAGGGAGCATCCGTACGCGGTAAGGATGCCGGGCGCATCGGCGCGGTGCGGCGAAAAATTCAAATGGTGTTTCAGGATCCGCTTTCCTCGCTTAATCCGAGAATGACGGTAGCTCAGATAATATCCGAGGGACTTGTGATAGGCGGATTTGAGAGGGAATATATAAAGCGGCAGGTGCGCGATATTATGGAAAGAGTAGGACTTCGGGCAGATATGGCGGACAGATATCCGCACGAGTTTTCGGGCGGTCAACGGCAAAGAATAGGGATAGCAAGGGCGGTTATTATGCAGCCCGAGCTGATAATTGCCGACGAGCCGGTTTCCGCACTCGACGTATCCGTGCAGGCGCAGATAATAAATCTGCTTGAAGAGCTTTGCCGTGAGCTTGGCGTTGCCGTGATGTTCATTGCGCACGATTTGTCGGTCGTCAAGTATTTTTGCCGCAGAATTGGCGTTATGTACCTTGGCAGACTCGTCGAGCTTGCCTCGTCGAACGAGCTTTTTTTAAATCCAAAGCACCCTTACACGAGGGCGCTTCTTTCCGCGATTCCCATTCCGAATCCAAAAATCGAACGCAATAAGCAAAGAATTATTTACAATAAAGAGGACTTTTCGCCAACCGCGGATGAAATGCAGGAGGTTTGTCCCGGGCATTTCGTGCTGCCTTTTTAAATGGTTTGTGGGGGGATGGATTGTGAAAAAATATATTTTTACGCCGTTTTTTATATCGGTCGGAATAGGGGTGCTTATTATGCTTTTAACGCTTGGAGAGTACGGTGGAGGCAGGCGTGAGGCGTACCGCGCCTTGTGCGACGGGGCGACGCTCTCGGCTGTGATTCTGATGGGTGGGGGCGGTATGCTGCTGATATCGCGCTTTGGAATTTTTGACGTGTTCAGCTACGCATTTGCAAGATTTTGCGGTATGCTCGTGCCTGCTGCGAGAGCGGGCGGGGAGCGCTTTTCGGAGTTTAGGCAGGCAAGGCGCAGAATATCGGCTCAGAGCGCCGCAGTACCGCTTGCGGT
>JAZNFU010000032.1:0-2101 GCA_045576135.1 Eubacteriales bacterium | reverse complement strand
TTTCCTCGGCGCGCGCGGGGATACCGCTCTCGTCAAGCGTGAGCGCGACCACAAGTCCGCCGTATTTCTTAGCCAGAGGGAATACGGTGTCCATACTCTCCTTCTTGCCGTTTACCGAGTTTATCATCGCCTTTCCGTTATAACGGCGTAGCGCCGCCGCCATCGCAGACGGATTTGCCGTGTCTATCTGAAGCGGCAGGTCGGTCACCGCCTGAAGCTCGCAAACCGCACGCACGAGCGTTTTTTCCTCGTCTATTTCGGGAAGACCTACGTTTACGTCGAGAACCTGCGCGCCTGCCTCCTCCTCGGCTATACCCTCTCTGAGAATATAGTCCATATCGTTCGAGCGAAGCGCCTCCTTGAAGCGTGCCTTACCCGTCGGATTTATTCTTTCACCGATAAGTATCGGCGTCTTACCGAAGTACACCGCGTGGGTGTAGGAGCTAATCATTGAGAGCGACTTTTTCTCAAGGCTCGGCAGCGTCAGCTCGGAAATCGCGCTGACGAGTGCTCTTATATATTCGGGTGTCGTGCCGCAACAGCCGCCGAGTGCGCGAACACCGGGGAGGGTCGCTATTTCACGGCACTCATTTGCAAACTCATCTGCGCCGATATCAAAAACGGTTTTGCCCGATACGAGCTTCGGAAGTCCCGCGTTCGGCTTGAATATAAGCGGAAGCGAGGAAAGCTCGGAATAGCTTTTCATAACTGCCGAAAGCGCATTTGGACCGAGTGAGCAATTGACGCCGATAGCATCCGCGCCCATACCCTCAAGCATAGCAATCATCGCCGCAGGGTCGGCACCCGTCATAAGCTTTCCGTCCTCACCGTATGCGTTTGAAACAAACACGGGAAGCTCGCAGCTTTCCTTTGCCGCAAGGAGCGCCGCACGGGCTTCATAGCTGTCGTTCATCGTTTCGATAAAGATAAGGTCAGCTCCCGCCATAGCACCGAGCCTTACGGTTTTTGCAAATATTTCGACCGCATACTCAAAATCAAGATCGCCGTACGGCTTTAGCATTTTCCCAAGAGGTCCTACGTCAAGCGCTACCCATTTCGGCGCATCCGAGCTACTCGTTTTTGCGGCAACCCTTGCGTTTTCAATAGCCGCAAAAATTATATCGTGAAGCTCCTCATCCGAAAACTTCAGCGAGCTTGCGCCAAAGGTGTTGGCGTTTACCACGTTGCTTCCCGCATCGAAATACGAGCGGTGTATGTTGATTATCACCTCGGGGTGCGTTATATTCCACCTCTCCGGAAGCTCGCCGGGCAAAAGACCGCCCGCCTGCAGCAGCGTGCCCATACCTCCGTCAAGATATACTCTGTTATTCTTTAAATACTCTGTGATTTTCATAGTTTAAACCTCGACAGCTCGCGCATTCTTTAAATCAAATCGAAAGTAAAAACGCGCAAAATGCCAAATTTGCAAATTTTATTTTATAATTTATATACACCGACGATAGCGGTCACCGATTTTTTCGGCGACATTAAAAGGCTGTCGTTAAGCGTCAAGCCTATACGGCGCTGACAGTCGAGCAGAGAGAATATTTCTTTTTGAAAGCCTATTTCAAGGTCGCTGTACCCCGGACTGAACCTCGGCTTTATTCCGCATCCCGCCGTCGCCGAAAGCCGTCCCAGCTCATCGCAAAAGGTATCGCAAAGAGCCTCGATGCGCTCGCTTCCTATTGCGGAAAACGCAAGCTCGCGCACCTGCGAGCCGACGGCGCTCTTTGCCGTAAGCCTATCTATACCGACGCCCACCGTCGCGCCGAAAAGTATCGCGCCGTGGCAGCCCTGAAGCTGCCTTGCAAGTCCGCGCGAGCGTACCCTTGTGAAGCCGAAATCCACCTCGTCCCCCAAAATTTTAATCGGAAGCTCGGTGTAGCACAACTTGTATGAGAGCACCCGATGCGCCTCGGCTATACACTCGGCGAGAAAATCGCAAAGCTCCGCGCTTGCCTCCGGCGCACCCATATAGCGCAGAATTTCTTTTCTGCTTGGTGGCGGCGGCGAATAGCTTTTAGTATAAACCGTCAGCATATCAGCGAATTATACAAGACAGATTTTTGAGTATCTGCTCCGCAACGTCGGGCTTGTTCAT
>JAZNFU010000031.1:0-12670 GCA_045576135.1 Eubacteriales bacterium | reverse complement strand
AGGCGATGATAAACTCGGTAAACGGCAAACGGGAGAGTATGAAAGCGGTATTCCCACTCGTTAAAAAATACGGCGGTGTCGTGGTTGCTCTGACGCTCGACGAGGGCGGAATTCCCAAGGATGCCGAGGGCAGAGTTGAAATCGCGAGAAAGATACTCGCCGAGGCGGAAAGGTGGGGAATAGATAAAAAGGATATTATCTTTGACCCGCTTGCAATGGCGGTAAGTGCTGATGCCGGTGCGGCGCGCGAAACGCTTCGCGCGGTTGAAATTATCACGCGCGAGCTTGGCTGTAACACCTCGCTCGGTGTTTCAAACGTGTCGTTCGGACTTCCCGCAAGAGAAATTATAAATTCAAGCTTCTTTACGGCGGCGCTGTTTCTTGGACTTTCTGCTGCCATTATAAATCCGTATTCGGAGGATATGATTAAGAGCTATCGGGCGTATCTCGCGCTTTCGGGGCTTGACGCGAATTTTGCCGAATATATTTCTTATGCGGCGGATATTTCGGGTGCACAGAAAAGCTCAGCACCCGAAAAGGACACGTCCTCGCGCGAGCTTTCGGATGCGATTATCAAGGGCAGATGCGACGCGGCGCGTGAAATAACTGCAAAGATGCTCACGGGATGCGACGGACTTCGCATAGTAAACGAGCATATAATTCCCGCGCTTAACACCGTCGGTGTCGGGTTTGAAAAGAAGACGGTTTATCTGCCGCAGCTTCTTATGAGCGCCGAGGCGGCAAAGGCGGCGTTTGAGGTGATAAAGAGCAGGGCGCGGTCGGATGCCGATAAGCGCAAAACCAAAATTTTGCTTGCCACCGTTAAGGGCGATATTCACGATATCGGAAAAAATATAGTAAAGCTCTTGCTTGAAAATTACGGCTTTACGGTCCTTGACCTCGGCCACGACGTAGCACCCGAGGAGATAGTAAAGGCGGCGTCGGAGCAGGGAGTCGCACTCGTCGGACTCAGCGCGCTTATGACGACTACCGTTGTCGAGATGGAGAAGACGATAAAGCTTTTGCGTGCGGGGACTCCGGGTGTTAAGGTGATGGTCGGCGGTGCGGTGCTGACCGAGGATTATGCAAAATCGATAGGCGCAGACTTCTATGGCAAGGACGCGATGGAGGCCGTCCGTTACGCCGAGGGGGTTGAAACCGAGCTTTCGGTGTAAGAAAACCGGATTTTATTGTAAAAATTAACCCTGCTAAACTGCAAAAACATCAAAAAAATAAGCACAGCAGATTCTCGACCATCCTTGGTGGCGAGAGAATTAAGCTGTGCTTATTTTTGTTTATTTGACAACCAACATTGTCAAATTGCGCTTTGCTTGCGGTATTCTTCGAGGAAGGCACCGTCACGGATGAGCTTTTTGCGAAGCTCACTTATATCTATATCTTTGACGTGACAGCCGCATTTAACAGCCATTTTTGCCGCAGTACCCGCAGCTTGACTTATAGCCATAAGCACCGGGGTAACCCGTGTTGCTCCGCAGGCGAGATGCGTCGTGCTGATACATCGACCAGCAACGATAAGGTTGGATATTTCTCTGCTAACGAGGCATCTGTACGGCACGGAGTACCAAGAGCCAAGCTCAAGATGCGGAAGCCTCATACCGTCACCCGCACCCTTCGGGGCGTGAACGTCAACCGGATATCCGCCCATTGCGACGGCGTCGTCGAACATTACGTTTTCCACGATGTCCTTTTCTGTGAGCTTGTAGATGCCGTTTATTTTGTGGCTTTCTCTGATTCCGATATTTGGGCCGGTCTGCACCATAAATGAGTTTTCAAAGCCCGGAACGTAATTTTTCAGAACGAAAAAGGCCTCGTGCGCTTGACGTCTGCCCTCGATTTCCGCTCGGGTTAGGTCGAAGGCGTCGGTAGCCTGCATTTCGTGCATATGCGTCATATTGACGATGAACTGCCCCGGCGTGTTCGTTTCAAAGCAAAGGAATGATTTGTTCGTAATCGTTACGGCACCGTCCGCACGAGCTTGATTGAGTTTGCTTTTTGCGCCGTGCAGACCAACTCTTGAAAGACTCCTCAGCGTTTCGGTTTTAATGTTTTTGTATATATCGTCGGGGTTGTTTTCCATATATTCAATTACTTTATCACGGTCAATGCCGCCAACGAGAATATTAAGCGTCATAGGCTGTGCTATCCCGTCACTCTCTCTGCCGTAAACCGTGCCGACACCGGCGCTTCTGGCGAGGTCGGCATCTGCTGATGCGTCGATATAAACCTTAGCGTGCGCCGTAAAGAAGCCGTTTTTCGAGAACAGACGGACACCCGTAATTTTACCATCCTCTGTTGTGCAGTCGATAAAGGTGGTGTGATAAAGAAGCGTCACGCCCGATTCCATACACATATTTTCCATAACTATCTTCATACCCTCTGCGGAAAACGGAGTTATCGAGGAGCAATAGCCGACGAAGTCGTCGATGTGACCGGGTGACATTCCCGACTCGCATAATCTCTTTACAATCTCGTCGGGTATGCCCCGAACCACCTGCGTTTTTCCTGCGTGAAAGGACATCATAGGTCCGGTACCGCCTGCAGTGAGCATACCGCCAAGGTAGCCGTGTCGCTCAACGAGAAGAACGTCAACACCGCTGCGTGCCGCCGCAATAGCCGCCACTACACCCGCAGGTCCGCCTCCGATAACGATGACGTCAAAGTTAAGATTATCGTAGATTTCGTTCATAATGATTACCTCGCATTTCGTTTCATACTACCGATATTATGCCGCCGCACGTGTCTTGCGTCTTGCATAAAGGATAAAAAAGGCTTGCACAAAAGAAACTCGGTGGTACAAAATATATTTTTTACTTGCCTTATCGCCTAAAAAGTGGTATACTGTATTTGAGGTGATAATTTTGAAAACCGTACTTATAACCGGAGCGTTCGGCGGAATGGGCAAGGCTGCCGTCGAGCTTTTCAAAGAAAGCGGCTTCAGAGTCGTTGCGCTTGATAAGAGCTGCGGCAATTGCGCCGAGGGTGTAATACCTATCGAAGCCGACCTTACGGACTCTCGGAGCGTAAAGCTTGCATACGAGCGCGTGTGCGAGATTACCGACGAGCTTTTTGCGATAGTCCATTTTGCCGGTGTTTATATGCTTGATTCCTTGGTCGAGATGAGTGAGGAAAAATTCAGAAAAATTTTTGAAATAAACCTTTTCGGTGCGGCGGCTGTCAATAAAGCGTTTTTGCCGCTATTGAGAAAGGGAAGTAAAATAATAATTATTACGAGCGAGCTTGCACCGCTCGACCCCTTGCCGTTTACGGGCATTTACGCCGTAAGCAAGGCGGCACTCGATAAATACGCCTACTCGCTTCGAATGGAGCTTCAGCTTTTGGGTATCGACGTTTCGGTGCTTCGTGCGGGTGCCGTTGATACCGGTATGATAGGTGCGTCGGTTGCCGAGCTTGATAAGTTTTGCGAGGGGACGAAGCTGTACGCTTGCAACGCCGAGCGCTTTAAGAAAATAGTAAACGGAGTTGAGGCAAGGCGCGTGAAGCCGTCGGTGATTGCCAAATGCGTGCTTAAAATAGCGAAGAAGAAAAGGACGCGCTTTCCCTATTCGGTAAACCGCAATCCGCTGTTGCTTATTCTCAACGCGTTGCCGAAGCGAATGCAGCTTTTCGCAATACGCTGTATTTTGAAAAAATAAACGACGGTTAGGCAACCTGAACGAAAACCGTATTTGACTTAGGTAGACGTTGGCTGCGGAGGTAATCAAATGAAGCAAGTCAGAATATACGATATTTCGCAAGAGGTATTCTCGTGTGAGGTATACCCCGGCGACCCGAGTCCTCGTCAGGACAGATTAAGCTCGATTTCGTCGGGGGAGGTCTGTAACCTTACGGCGTTTTCAATGTGTGCTCATAACGGTACTCATATAGATGCTCCGTATCACTTCATAGAGGACGGAATGACGGTGGATAAAATACCGCCACACTACACTACCGGCTATGCGTATGTAGCTAAATGTAAAGGAATCTTGACAAAAAGCGATGCGAAACGGATTTTGGACGAAGCGAACGCTATCTCTGCGGAGTGCGCGAAGCGTATACTTCTTGGGGGTGACGTTACCGTTTCCGAGGATGCGGCACTCGTCTTTTTTGAGTCGGGTGTTTTGCTCTTGGGCAACGAATCGCAAACCGTAGGGCCTGCCGAGGCGCCGATGAGAGTGCATAAAATTCTTCTTGGCGGCGGTGCCGTTTTGCTTGAGGGAATACGGCTTTCGGGCGTAGCACCGGGCGTATATTTTCTGTGCGCCGCACCGATTTCGCTCGGAGGTGCTGACGGCGCACCCTGCCGCGCGCAGCTTATAGAATTTATTTGAGGTGAGTTATGCTTGAAAAGATAAAGGGAAATTTGGGACTCGGCTGTATGCGTCTGCCGATGCTTGACGGCGAGGTGGATAAAGACGCGGTCAACCGAATGGTAGATAAGCTTATCGGCGAGGGCTTCAATTATTTTGATACCGCCCACGGATATATCGACGGCAAGAGCGAGGGGGTCGTCAAGGACTGTATAGCCTCGCGCTACGACAGAGAGGATTTCGTTTTGGCGAACAAGCTCTCCGACTGGTTTTTTGAAAGTGAGGCTGATATAAGACCGCTTTTCGAGTCGCAGCTCAGAGCCTGCGGCGTGGAGTATTTTGATTTCTATCTTTTCCACGCATTGAACCGCGAGAGCTACGAAAAGCATAAACGCTGCCGCACGTTTGAGATTGTGAAGGAGCTTTGCGATGAGGGGAAGATCCGTCATATAGCGATGTCCTTCCACGACAGCGCCGAGGTGCTTGATATGATTCTTCGGGAGCAGGACTTTATCGAGGCGGTACAGCTTCAGATAAACTATCTTGATTCGGATGACCCGACCGTACAGAGCGTTGCCTGCTACGAGGTGGCGCGAAAGCACGGAAAGGGAGTTATGGTTATGGAGCCGCTTAAGGGCGGTGCTCTTGCAAAGCTGCCTGAGGCGGCAATTGCCGAATTCGAGGCGCTCGGTGACGCCTCTCCCGTGTCCTACGGTCTGCGCTACGCCGCAGGCTTCCCCGGCGTTTTTATGGTGCTCTCCGGTATGGGAAGCGTCGAAATGATAGAGTCGAATATAAAGGCGCTTCGCCCACTCGTACCGCTCGACGAGCGCGAGCTTGCGGCGGCTTATCGGGCGAGGGATATCATAAGAAATTATCGCAGTATTCCGTGCACGGCTTGCAAATACTGTGCCGAGGTATGCCCGAAGCATATCCCGATAGCTTCGCTTTTCGCGCTTTACAACGAGTACGCACTCGCGCGGGCGTCGAAGCGCGAGATTTGTGAGGAGCTTTCCCGATTTGAAATAAAGCCCGCCGACTGTATCGAGTGCGGCGCTTGCGAGGGTATTTGTCCGCAGAGCATCACAATTCGCGAAAGACTCAAGAAAATCGACAAATTGTAAAGCTTGATTTTATATTTCAATTAAGATAAATATCATATAAGGAGTACTATAATGAGCAGCTTTGAAAACCTGAGAATAGTAGACAACTTCTATCAGACGTCGCTTTATTTCCCGATGCCGACCGTGATTATCAGCACGCTTTGCGAGGACGGGGAAACCAACCTTGGCCCGTATTCGCTCGTGCAGCCCTATTACGTGGCGGGAAAGGACTATTACGCGATGCTTCTGTGTTGCAGAAATTCCTCTAACACAGCGCAGAATATTTTGCGTAACGGCAAGTGCACGCTCAACTTTATCGACGACAAGCCCTCAACCTTTAAGGAGGCGGTTAAGCTTTCCTGGCCGGGCGACAAACCCTCGGATAAAATGCCAAAATGTAAATTTAAGTTGGAAAAAAGCCTTATCGAAGAAGAAACCGGTGAGAAAAGACCTATGGTTTTGACCGACGCTATTCAGGCGGTTGAATGCACTTGGATGCGCGAGCTTGACGGTGCTGAGTGCGATGAGGCGGGCGAGCTTTCGGGATACGAGGGCCCCTATCACGATTTCAACGGAATAACCTCTAAGTTCGGTGCTCACTTTATTCTGCGCGTTGATAAAATTCTTATGAAGAAAAAGTATTCCGACGCTATTATAAACGGCGTCCGTGCGAGTGATTTCCCACCGCTTCCGGTTGACTACGGCTACCGTGATTCGAAGAATTTCTGGTTCCACAGAAAAAGAAGAATGCGCGCGGAGCTTCTACAGGTAAGACAGGCGTCGCTTGAGTCGGTGCGCTACGCGGCGGACAGAGTTGACGACAAGGTTAAATTTACCGACGAGGCGCTGAATACCGTGCTCGGCGTTCCGAGAGTATTTTTGCCGCTCGTTCTCAAGGGCTGCGTCGCTTGGGCAAAGGAAAACGGCGTGGAGCTTATCACCGCCGAGCATATGCAGATTATCAACGATAAGCGCTCCAAGGAAAAGAACAAGAATAAATAAAAACCGAAGTGCATAAGCTTCGGCTTTTGGAATGAAAAAGCGAGAGATGCGGTGTAAAATCTGCATCTCTCGTTTTGGTTGCGGTTACGTTAATATCCCGTTTCGTTTTATATACCGTACGTCTGTGTTATGGGATCCTTGAATATATCGATTTTGGGCGCGTGGAAGGTAAAGAGGATAAAGAAGAATGCGATAAGGCAAAGCGCGAATATTGCGTGAGTCGGATTTTTGCACTTTACTCCGCCCCTCAGAAGCTTTTTTGCCTCGTAGATAAACGCTACCGCCGAGGATACGAAGAAAATGCCTATATTCACAAAGTCGGGCGACTTGCCGATAACGCCGTTGTAGGTGTAAAACAGAAGCGGAATCAGCAAAAGACCGATAAGCGTGCCGCGAAGCTTCACGCACCAGAAATTTTCTGTATCGCGGAAGAAAAAGCTTTGTATTACGGCAAAGATAAAGGTCGGCCAAAACAGAAGCTTCATATGCTCGAAGGTCGATTCGTTAACTCCCGAAAAGAGTGCCGCCCATATCGCACCGCCCGTAAGGTCGTAAAGAAAATGTAAGAGTGTGCCGCCGATGGAAACGACGGCAAATCCAACTAAGCTCCAAAGCCAAACGCTTTTTTTCATAGAACACCTCGAGGTTTTTTTAAAAATATATTCGAGAGTGTGCAAGTTTATTCGCGTTTCGTGCGGTTTGGTGTGTGGTGTAAAAATCCGTGGTCGACTATGTAAGAATCTGTTTTTCGATAAGCGAGGTTATCTCTTTTGCCGCACCGTCCGAAATCGCGCCCGAAAGAGCCGCGTATATAGCCTCTTTCGCAAACGGTACTGATGCCAGCGCGCGCTCCGCTTTTTCGGGAAGCTCCGTGTCAAGCGAATCGGTGTAGAATTTAAGCGCCGTGATTTTGCCGCCCTTTACCTGCATTTGAATTTCCGTGTTTCCGATTGACAGTCTGCCACAGCATACGGTGTCGAAGGAGAGCGGTGCACCGTAAATATACTCCCAAGCGGCGTATTGCTCGGCGAGCACCGAAATCTCTGCCTCATCAAGCGACGCGATTTGTATCGGGTATATTCCGTAGGTCTTTTCAAAAGCGGATAAAAGAAGCTTCTTCATATTATCGCAAGTCAAGTCGGGGCATAGCTCGCAAAGGTTTATGACTCTTGATCGAACCGACTTTACTCCCTTTGCCTCAAGCTTTGCTATGGGTGGTGTCAGATATCGCCCGAGCTTTTCCGTGTCAGCATTTATCAAAATCGTTCCGTGATGGTAGGAGTGTCCGCGGCTGTTATAAAAGGCGTTGCCCGAAAACTTTTTACCATCCGCCAAAATGTCGTTGCGCCCGGATAGCTCGGTGTCAATTTCAACGCTCGATAAAGCCGTTCTTATCACCTCGATATGCTTCGCAATATCGAGATTGTCACTCGTGCAAATAAAGGTAAAATTCAGATTGCCGATATCGTGGAATACAGCGCCACCACCTGATAAACGCCTTGCCAAAGTGACTCCTTCTTCTTTCAAAAGCTCGGTTCGGCACTCCGAATATGCATTTTGGTTTTTTCCGATAACGACCGTGTTTTCGTTTTGCCAAAGATACAAAATGAGCGTTTGCGAATCTACCGAATCAAAAAGAATTTTCTCTGTTGCAAGATTGATATAAGGATTGAGACTTTCGCTGAAATAAAACTGCAGATTGTTTATCATAGTGCATTCCTTTGCCATTTTATACTAACACTTTAGTACAAATTGTTGAAAATGTCAATAGACAAATTATGAACGGCGTGATATAATTATGTTATAAAATGTTATAAACTCAAGCGTTTGAAACGGGAGGGACTATGAATCGCATAAGACAGGAACGTATTAAGAAATATATCGAGAGCCGAAGCATCGCGACGATAAAAGAGCTACGCGAGCATTTTCCGGAGGTGTCGCTTATGACTTTGCACAGAGATTTGAGCGCGCTTGAGGAAATCGGCGTTATAACCAAATACCGCGGCGGCGTGCGCTCGGTGCATCAGCCCGACGACGTGGAATTTAATATAAGAATGAAGGAAAATAACGTCGGAAAGATGTCGATGATGAAAAAAGCTATGAAGCTTTTGCATCCGCAAAGCTCTATTTTCCTTGATGCGAGCACCTCGAATCTTATACTCGCGCGAAATCTTCCGGATATGGATTTGAATATCACGACCATAAGCCCGAATATTGCCCTTGAGCTTTGCAGGCTGAAAAATCCTACGGTAAATCTGTGCGGAGGCACGATAAATCCGCGAACTTTGGCGGTTTCGGGCGCGAATACGCTCGACTTTTTAGATAATATAAATATAGACCTTGCATTTATCGGTGTTTCGGGATGCTCTGCCGAGGCGGGATTTACCTGCGGTACTGAGGCGGATATGCAGATAAAGAGGCTGGTAATCAAAAAAGCGAGGACGAGTGTCGTTTTATGCGGTGCGGATAAATTTAAGAGGCTTATGCCGTTTACCTTTGCGAAAATCTCGGACGTTGATTATATCGTCAGCGATGAGCTGTTGCCCGATGATTTTGTAAAAATGTGCCATAGCGGCGGGGTAAAGATACTTTGATAATCACTCGTAGGTGTTTTTCATATATGCGAATAATTATTTCGGGAAAAATAATGCACAATTTTCGCAAAAGTGATTGACATAAATGTTATAATATGTTATGATAAACTGATCAATATTTTTCAAGGAGGATTTGTTTTGGCAAATGCTGTAATTATGCCCAAGGCCGGTATAACCGTAGAAAGCTGTATCATCGGCACGTGGGAAAAGAAAGTTGGAGATGAAATAAAGGTAGGAGATATTCTCTTTACATACGAAACCGACAAGGCGAGTTTTGAATGTGAATCTACTGCAGAGGGTACTCTTCTTGAGATCTTTTACAATGAGGGTGACGAGGTTCCTTGCCTCGTAAACGTTTGTGCTATCGGTAATGCAGGTGACGATTGCTCCGCACTCCGTCCGAATTCCGATGGTGCTGCAGCTCCCGCTGCGGCTGAGGCTGCACCGGCAGCAGAGGTTCAGGAAAACGTTGCCGCACCTGCCGCCGCTACCACCGCACCCGCAGGCGAGAAGTCGGCAATTTCCCCCAGAGCGAAGAAGCTCGCAGAGCGTGCAGGCGTTGACGCATCGCTCGCAACTCCCACAGGACCTAACGGAAGAATTATTGAGCGTGACGTAAGAACGCTTATGGAAAATCCCCCCGCTCCCGCAGTTAAAGAGGAAGCTGTTGCTGCAGCACCCGTTCAGAGTGCAGCTCCCGAGGCAGAGTATACCGATGTTAAGTTCAGCGGTATCCGCCGTGCAATCAGCAAGTCGATGCACACCTCGCTTTCGACTATGGCTCAGCTTACGCACACCACCTCGTTCGACGCAACGACTATACTCGAGTACCGCAAGATGCTCAAGGCGGCAGAGGGCGAGTATGCAGGCATTACTCTTGGCGATATCATTCTTTACGCTGTTTCGAGAACGCTTCTCAACCACCCCGACCTTAACGCTCATATGCTTGACGACAACAACATCCGTCTGTTCAAGCACGTTAACCTCGGCGTAGCGGTTGATACTCCCAGAGGACTTATGGTTCCCACCATTCATCACGCTGACCA
This sequence comes from Eubacteriales bacterium, assembly GCA_045576135.1. Taxonomy (GTDB): domain Bacteria; phylum Bacillota; class Clostridia; order Oscillospirales; family CAG-272; genus UBA1740. Next base: position 2,597 of record JAZNFU010000031.1, on the reverse strand, counting down.
GATGAGCCTTCTTGAGATTTCGAAGGCTGTTAAGGAGCTTGCGGCACAGTGCCGTGAGGGTAACATCAGCCCCGACAAGCTTACCGGCGGAAGCTTCACGGTTTCCAACCTCGGTAATATGGGTGTTGAGTCCTTTACTCCGGTTATAAATCCTCCCCAGACGGGTATTCTCGGCGTATGCTGCACCACCGAGCGTGTAAGACGTGCGAAGGACGGCTCTATCGAGGTTTACTCGGCTATGGGACTCAGCCTTACCTACGACCACCGTGCCGTAGACGGCTCGCCCGCAGCTCGCTTCCAGAAGGAGCTTGCTCATAATCTTGAAAACTTCACCGCGCTTCTTGCGAAATAAGGAGATATACTATGGAAATTTTTGATTTATTGGTTGTGGGCGGAGGCCCCGGCGGATATCTTTGCGCAGAGCGTGCGGCACAGGGCGGAATGAAGGTTGCCCTTTTCGAGAAAAAGGCGCTTGGCGGAACTTGTCTTAACGAGGGTTGTATCCCCACCAAGACACTCTTGAACTCTTCCAAAATGTATAGACACGCAAAGGAAAGCGAAGCGTTCGGCGTTACCGTTAGCGGTGTTAGCTACGATCACGCAAAGGTGGTTGAAAGAAAGAACGGAGTAGTTAAAACGCTCGTTGCGGGTGTTGGCGCTACTATGAAGGGAAATAAGGTTACCGTAATCAGTGCAAACGCAGTAATAAAGGGCAAGGGCGCAAACGGCTTTGCCGTTGAGGCTGACGGAGTGGTTTACGAGGGACGCCGTCTTGCTATCGCATCCGGCTCTGAAACCGTTGTTCCTCCCGTTCCCGGACTTAAGGAAGGTCTTGCTTCCGGCTTCGTTCTTACCAACCGCGAGGTGCTTGATGAAAAGACTCTTCCCAAAAATCTCGTAGTTATCGGCGGCGGCGTTATCGGTCTTGAGATGGCGTACTATTTCGCAAGCGTTGGCGTTGCGGTGACCGTAATCGAAATGATGCCGAAGATTGCAGGCGCTACCGATCCCGAAATCTGCAAGGTGCTCACCGATGCTTTCGTAAAGCGCGGCATGACCTTCAAGCTTTCCTCCAAGGTGCTTGAGGTTAAGGCAGGCAGCGTTGTATACGAGGAGGGCGGCGAGAAAAAGGAAATCGCTTGCGATAAGGTTCTTCTTTCCGCAGGACGTAAGCCCTCTACCGCAGGTATCGGCATTGAGAACCTTCAGCTCGATATGGACAGAGCCGCTATTAAAACCGACAGACATCTTTGCACCAACGTTTCGGGCGTTTACGCTATCGGCGACTGTAACGGTAAGCTTATGCTTGCTCACACCGCTTACAGAGAGGCTGAGGTTGCCGTAAACCATATGCTCGGTAAGAACGACGAAATGCGTTACGACGTTATCCCCTCTGTAATCTACACCGACCCCGAGGTTGCAAGCGTAGGCTACAGCAAGGAGAGTGCCGAGCAAAACGGTATGAAGGTTAAGGAAATTAAGCTTCCTATGTCGTATGCCGGACGTTATCTTGCGGAAACCGATGGCGGAAAGGGCTTCATCAAGCTCGTAGTCGATACCGACAAGAACCGCCTCGTAGGTTGCCATATGGTTGGCTCTTACGCTTCGGAAATCATTATGACCGCTACTATGATGATCGACACCGAGCTAACCCCCACCCGTCTTAAGAAGCTCGTATTCCCGCACCCCACCGTTGCGGAGATTATCCGTGAAGCAATCTTCCATATTTAATTTTGATAAAAATAATTTTAGATAAGCCTATAAAGGAGAACAGAAAATGCCAAAGAATTTATTCGTAGATCCTAAAGAAACCTTGGCGCCCGGTAAAATTACCTTCAAAAGTATTCCGGTAAACGCCTATAACAAGACTGTTAAAGATGAGAGAAAGCGCTACGGCGACGATAATCTCGTTCGTATCTACCGTGATATCACCGTTCTTCGTGAGTTTGAGTCGATGCTTAACCAGATTAAGACTCAGGGACTTTACAACGGTATTGAAACCACCTATCCCGGTCCCGCTCACCTTTCTATCGGTCAGGAGGCAAGTGCCGTAGGTGAGGCATATTGCCTTGATATCAACGACCTGTCCTTCGGCTCTCACCGTAGCCACGGCGAGATCCTCGCAAAGGGCCTTTCCTCTATCGAGAAGCTGGATGAGAAAGAGCTGTATGACATCATGAAGGAATTCCTTGACGGCTCTGTTCTCGCAGTCGTTGAGAAGCACATGAACGCAGGCGGCAACGTAGAGGAGCTGGCTATCAACTTCCTGCTCTACGGCGCACTTGCAGAGATCTTCGCTCGTAAGACCGGCTTTAACCGCGGTCTCGGCGGCTCGATGCACGCGTTCTTCATTCCCTTCGGACTGATGCCCAACAACGCAATCGTTGGTGCTTCCGCTCCCATCGCTCTCGGTGCGGCTCTTTACAAGAGAGCAAACTCCAAGCCCGGTATCATCGTTTCCAACTGCGGCGACGGTGCAACCGGTAGAGGTCCTGTTCTTGAATCCTTCAACTTCGCTTCTATGGACCAGATCACTAAGCTCTGGGGCATGGACGGCAAGTATTCCGACGGCGGTCTTCCCATCCTCTTCAACGTAT